>JBAVVQ010000021.1:0-6232 GCA_049697375.1 Rhodomicrobium sp. | reverse complement strand
ATCCTGCAGATACTTCCATTTCCGGCAATAAACACGCGTCCCCTGACCTGAACGGAGATCGGAATGGCCTGCATCGAAATTATCGCCGCCTCTGTTACGCTTCTGCTCTTTGTGTCGCCTTCTCCAGTTGGAGCACAAGCGTCAGATGTCGTAGCGGCGCCCAACAAGACTCAAGTTCTGAAAGTGCTTGCGGAGGGAGCACAAATCTATGAATGCAAGATTGACAAGGATGGAAAACTCGTCTGGCAGTTTCGCGAACCCATTGCGGCCTTGATCCTTGATGGCAAGACGATTGGAAGGCACTTTGCGGGTCCCACATGGGAGCTGTCGGATGGGAGCGCTGTGACGGGCAAGGTTACGGCCAGCACCGCAGGCGCCACATCGAGAGACATTCCTTGGCTCAGGCTTGAGGCTGCCACGCATCGCGGAAATGGCCAGTTGAGCGACATCACGGCGATACAGCGCATTAACACCAAAGGTGGCGCCGTTAAAGGTGATTGCACAGCAGCTGGAATTCTTATCAGCGAGCCTTATTCGAGCGAGTACGTCTTTCTCAAATAAGAAAGTTAAGTCGGGGTCACGGCGGCGCCAGAGGACAGCCTCGAGCGCGGTGAGCGGAGGCGTATTCGGATCGCTCCCCACGGCTGCTTTTAGCGGCTAGGAGACATCCGTATCCGGCCGGTCATCGCCGGCCGAGCGCTGGGTATGCCATTTGCCTTTGCTGTCTTCGAATTCGATGTCCTCAGCTTCGCCCGGGACTTTCTGCTCGGCTGCGGCGCGGTTTGCTGCGGCCTCCGCCGCGGCTTTGGTGGGAAAAGTTTCTGAGAACGAGCCTTGCATCCTATAGGCCCAGCCGCCGTCATGTTCGACAATCTCGTAATGCGCGTTAGCCATGCATTCCTCGGTCTTGAAGGGTTCCCGGCGGGAATCAGCCGCCTCAATTAATTGGGGATGGCGCCGCGATTAATCACGGGGCGCGCGCCCGCCCTGCCTGTCACCAAGGCCGCCATGCCGGCAGGCCGCAAGAAAGAACGCGACCCTCTGTGAGATGTATGGGCCAATCTCGCTATGCAACACCTTCAAATCCTCCCCCGATAAGGCGCGCATGAGCACGGGCAAAAGGATCAATTCGCAGAAATACTGGGCCGCCGTTGCGCAGTGATCGGGATTGAACTCCGGAAGCGTCCCCGGCTCCTCGGCGTGCGCCACTTCGCACAAGAGCTGGGCGATGGTTTCCCGTCCCCGCTCGCGCGTAATCTTGATCACGCTGCTGCCAAGATCGGGAAAACGGCGAGCCTCGGCTATCGCGAGCCGTACCAATCCGATCCACTCGCCCGTCAAAACCTCATGAAAAAGAGCTTCACCGAGATTCGTGAGGCGCTCCTCGAGCGTGGTTCCGGCCGGCGTATGGCTTGCGAGCCGTGCATTTTTGGCGGTAAAGGCGCTGGTATAGGCTGCGGCGAAAAGCGCCCGCTTGTTGGGATACCGCGCATAGATGGTCGGCTTTCCCGACCGCGCGGCTTCGGCGATCTCCTCGACGCTCGCTCCCTCAAAGCCGCGTTCGAGAAAAACTTTGCGGGCTGCTTCGAGGATGCGCTCATCAACTTCGCCTGCAAGTTCGCGGCGAGGACGGCCGCAACGCCCGGCCACGCGCGCCGCAGAGCGGATTTTCGTTGCGAGGGACCGTGCCATCGGGATCTTCCTTTTTGAGCAATACTAATCGCATTAGCGGGCTGGCGCATCTCTTCAGTTAGGTGCTCCGAGGCCGGTTGTAAAGAGAACGTTACCGTTCCGTTTTTTTATTGACCGGGCTCTTCAGGCATCCTAGCTTATCAAAACGAAACGGTATCGTTCCGTTGAATGCCGTGCCTAAGCTCGGGGAGTTTACACATCATGTTGAAGGACATTGGCGAGGACACACGCGACGAGGCGCTCCAGGATGTTGAACTTCCACGGGGCGTTCCCGCGCGGACCAAAGGCTTAAAAGAGAAGACGAAGGACCGGTCTCCGTCGAGCGAGGCGCGCCCGGGACAAAGGCCTGTGACGCCGGAGGGGGAACAGCAACCGGCCGAGGCGAAGAGTCGCGAACAACCCCGCAAGAGCTTCCTCCGCCGCCGCCCGATTGCATCCGCCTCAGGCGCAATCCTTGCCGCCGCCCTGATGGGCGCGGGCTATGTCTATTTGGACTACACCGGGCATTTTCAATCGACCGACGACGCCTTCATCGCCTCCCGGCAAATCGCCATCGCCCCGAAAGTATCCGGTTACGTGACGCAAGTTCCCGTCACCGACAACCAGCACGTTCCTAAAGGCGGCGTGATCGCCCGCATCGACGAGCGCGATTACCGCGTAGCGCTCGAGCAAGCCGATGCGCAGGTCGCGGCAGCCCAAGCCACCATCAAAAACATCGACGCGCAAGCCAATGTCCAGCAGGCGCAGATCAACGCCAGCCATGCTCAGCTGGAGCAGGCGCAGGCAGGGTTGGTTTTCGCGAAGCAGCAGGCGGAGCGTTACGAGCATCTGGCCGGAACGGGCTACGGCACGGTGCAGAATGCCCAGCAATACAGTTCGCAGCTGAGACAGCAGCAAGCCGGCGTTCAGAGTTCCGAAGCTGGCCTCAAGGTTCAGGAGCGGCAGATCGAGGCGCTGAGAGCGCAACGCAGTAACGCTGAAGCGAGCCTTCAACAAGCAATCGCGCAGCGCGATCAGGCGCAGCTCAACTTGGATTACACCACCGTGACAGCGGCCGAGCCGGGGCGTGCGGTCAACCTCACCGCACTGCCGGGCGAGTTTGCCCAGGCCGGAACCAACCTCACCATGTTCGTCCCGGATGAAATCTGGGTCACTGCCAATTTCAAGGAAACTCAGCTCGATCACATGCGTCCGGGCCAGCCTGTGACGCTCACGATCGACGCTTATCCGGAGCGCGAGATCCGTGGCCATGTCGCGAGCGTGCAGCCCGGCTCGGGCACGGCGTTCTCGCTTCTTCCCGCCCAGAATGCGACCGGCAACTACGTGAAGATCGTGCAGCGCGTACCGGTGAAGATCGTCATCGACAATCCGCCTTCGGATGTCGCGCTTGGTCCCGGTATGTCTGTGGAGCCTTCCGTGCGCATCGATCTCAAGCCTTCCCTCTATGAGCGTATCACCGCCTTCTTTGGCTGGAGGCGGGCATGAGTGCGAATGCTGAAGCTCTTCCAGCGGCGACCGCCCCTGCCGCCGGAACCGCCAACCCCTGGCTGATCGCCGTTGTCGTGGCGCTTGCAGTGTTCATGGAGGTTCTCGACACCACGATCGCCAATGTCGCGCTGCCTTACATCGCCGGCGGCTTGGGCGTCAGCCAGGACGAGGCCTCCTGGGTTGTGACCACCTATCTCGTCGCCAACGCCATCATCATCACGGCGACCGGCTTTTTGCCCCAAAGGTTCGGCCGGAAGCCCTTTTTCCTTTTCTCTCTGGGGTTATTCACGCTGAGCTCCGTCCTGTGCGGCATGGCCTGGAATCTGCAATCGCTTCTCCTGTTCCGCGTCCTGCAGGGAATCGGCGGCGGCGGCATGGTGCCGGTGGCGCAATCGATTCTGGCGGACTCCTTTCCGCCGCAAAAACGCGGTCAGGCTTTCGCGCTTTTCGGGGTTGCGGTCGTTGTCGCGCCCGTTATTGGCCCGACGCTTGGCGGCTGGATCGCCGACAACTACTCTTGGCAATGGAACTTCCTCATCAACGGCCCGATTGGGCTTGGGGCGATGGCGCTTGTCTTTGTGCTGGTGCATGAGGGCGCGCCGGCCAATAAAGACGTCCGCTTCGATTTGATAGGCTTCCTGCTCGTCGCCACGTTCCTGGGATCTCTCGAAGTCGTCTTGGACCGCGGCCTCGTGGAAGACTGGTTCGAGTCGAACTTCATCATAATCTTCTCGATTATTTGCGCGCTGGCCTTTGTGGCGCTGATACCGTGGGAGGCGGCGCAAAAAAATCCTACCGCCGACGTTCGTATGATCGCCACGCGCCAATTCGGGTCCGCTTTTGTGGTGATGCTGTCGACTGGAAGCATCCTCTACGCGACGACCCAGTTCATGCCCCAACTTGTGCAGGAACAGTATGGTTATACGGCGACTTGGGCGGGGCTCGTGCTCTCGCCGGGTGGCCTTTTCACCATGGTCATGATGTTCGCCGTGGGCCAGCTTTCGAGCCGGGTGCAGCCCAAATATCTCATCGCGGCCGGCGCGGTCATTATCGCCGTCTCGATGTACGGTTTGATTAATCTCACTCCCGATTTGAACTTCTGGTTTTTCGCCAAGTCGCGCATGTTGCTGGGCTTTGGTTTGCCACTGATCTTTCTGCCGATCATAGCCGCTTCCTATGACGGCCTGCCCCCTGGCAAAACGGACCAGGCCTCGGCGCTGATGAATGCGGCGCGCAATACCGGCGGATCGATTGGAGTTTCAATCGCTTCGAACGTGCTCGCGCATCGTGAGCAATTTCACCAGAGCGTGCTGACCGGCGACGCCATCCCATCGGGCATAGCCTATCAGGATACGCTTCATCAGGTGACGCAATATTTCGTCGCCCAGGGCAGCTCGCTGGTGCAAGCGCAGCAGCAGGCTATCGCCTGGATCGGCAAGCAAATCCAGGAGCAAGCGGCGCTGCTCGCCTATGTGGACGTCTTCTGGGTGCTGATGCTGATTTCACTTGCAGCCGTGCCGCTCGCGCTCCTGCTGCGGAAGGTCAAGCTGGGAGAGACCGCGCCCGTCGCGCATTGACGGAGGGGTCTCCACCCGCGCGCGCTAAACTGGCTTTTCCCTTTGCTGCGGCGAGGCAAGCATAGAAGGCTGCTGAAAAACATTGTTGCCCATGGTTCGACAAGCTCACCATGAGGTTTAAGCCGTTGAAATCGCTTACCCTCATCCTGAGCCTGTCGAAGGATGGAGCCTAAGCAGAGATTCGCCAGTTGACCAACGAATGGACATTTCTCTCGCGGTTCAAAGCTTCGACCGCCGCGTGGATTGCGCGATCAAGCGCTTCGACATTGGTGAACGTCTGATGGGCCAGATGATGCGCCTTGAGATCGCGCCAGACAACCTCGATGTCATTGAGCTCAGGTGCGTATTTGGGCAACCACTCGACGGTGAGCCAGTGCTTGCGTGCATCGAGCGCCGCCCGGGCGATTTTGCTGACATGGATCGGCCCATTATCCTCGACCAGCACGACGGGTCTTGTCACTAGCCCGGGCTTGGGGCCAAAGAGGCGATCGAGTTGCTCCAGATGCGCAATGAAATCGGCGCTGCGCTTGGTCCGGCTGGTATGCACGATGAGTCGGCGTGTGACGTGATCGAGCGAGCCCATCATGGCCACTTTCTTGGCTTGACCCGGCGCCGGAACGCGCAGGTCGGCGCCGCGTTCAGCCAAAAGTGAGCGCTTGCCGCTCACGATAAACGTTCGCTTGTGCACGCGACAGATAAGGATGCGTCAGCGCCTCGCTCTCGTCGCCATAGAGGAGAACGATATCGCCGGCCTCGGCCTGGGCCTTGCGCAACTGAAGCCGGAGCCCAACGCGCTCGATCTCAGCCGCGATTTGCCGCCCCTTCAGCGTGTGCCGCGGCCGCCGCCACCGGAAGTTTTTTTTCGCAGCGCCTTGGAGAGTTGCGATCGCCCGATATCGACGAGTTCGCGCTTTTTGATCTCGGCGATGAGGCGCGGGATCGTCCAGTTTGCACGGTTCGCGACGGGCTCTTCGAGCAGCGGCGCGCAAACCCGCAGCGCAGCCTCGGTCTTCACCGGCGGCGGGCCTGCATACACGCTTGCCTTGATGGCCTCGACGCCGCCGCGGGCGAAATCGCCGCGCCAAAAACGAACCGTATCCTCGCGCACACGGAACACCTCGGCGATCTGCGCGCTGGTCCAGCCATCAAGCGTCAGCAATACGGCGCGCGCCCGATCCGCCTCACCGCGATTACGCGAAACCGCCAAAACTTCGAGCGCCGCTCGCTGCTCGTCACTCGCCCTAACCGGAGATTTGCCCGCCATGTCCCGCCCCGCGAATCAGTATAAAGACGGAATCACAAGCAGTATCCGTTGGTCAAGTTAAGGGAGTCTGCTTAGACAACCAGATTTGAAAAGAGACGCGCAACCTCCGCATAGGTCTCGCGAAGCCGGGCTTCCAGCCGGCTCAATTCCGGCTCGCCGGTGGTGTGAAGCAGAAGATCGATAAGGTCATGGGGAGCTTCCTTGGGATCGA
>JBAVVQ010000020.1:0-5603 GCA_049697375.1 Rhodomicrobium sp. | reverse complement strand
TGCTTGTTGAAACGGTAATCGATGACGAAAGACCCGTCGTTATAAGAGCCGGGCGTGTTGGCCGCCGTCTGGATCGTGCCGGCGGCCGGTTTGCTAACCGTGCCGAGAAAGGCGTTCTGCTCGATGTGATAGTAGGCGCCGGTAAAGGTCCAGCCCGAGGGCAGCTCGACTTTCGCGCCGGTCCAGGCGAGTTGCAGCACTTTATCGGTTTGATAGGGATTGAGCGTAACCGCGGAAATGCGGTAACCGCCAACGGTGGTCTGGCCGATGAAATTAGCCGGGTTCCCGTCCGGGTTGGCTAACGAGATATTTTCGTAGCCCCCGTAGAAGGTCAGCCTGGCGCTTGCGGCGCCATCCTTCAGGCCATCGCCGAACTCATAGGTATATTTGCCCTGCACCGACCAGGACTCGTTGTCCGAGATCACCGCCCTCAGTGTGGTCGCACTCGCCGCCGAGGCCGACACGACGTCGCCCACCTTCTGGTAAATCGCGTCCGCCGAAAAGCCGTAATAAGCGCCACCCACGTTGAAACCGTAAGCCTCGCCGAAAATACCGGTGTCCGCCCCGCCATTGCTGTACATCGCTCCGGCGTGCACAGGGCCATATTGGTAGGTGTATTTCACCGAATTGTCCCAGCGCGCCGCCTCGGTGTCTCCCGAACCGGAAAAGCTGGCGGAATAGCCGATAATCCCGAAGGCATAGGAGAGGCCCTGTGGGTCGTATTCGTCGAACGCCTCATATTGAAACGATCGCTGCCGGCCCACCGTCAGCTTGCCGTAGCTGCCATTGCTCACGCCGGCAAATACCTCGCCGTTGAAGGCTTGCCCAGCGCGGTTCGAGTCTCCGTTTGCGGTCTGATTGGCCAAGGGCACGCCGTAGTTTCTCAAAAGCGACGCCGGGCCGTCGGCAAGCTCACCCGAAAGCGGGTTGAAGTCGGTCGCCGCTTTGCCGACGGCCTGCCAGCCGGCGCCGATGTCTTCTGCGATCGTGATGCCGATATTCGACCGTTGGAGCGCGTCCGCCGCGACGGTCGAGATCGTCCTGTTCGCATTCTTCGCGTTCCAGATGTTGTACTCAAGAACCTGGGGGAAAGAGCCGCCAGATGGTACGCCGTGGCTTTGATAGGCGTAGCCGACATCGATGTTGCCGTAGACGGTGACGCCGTACCAGCTCAGCGTGTCCGGCAGCGGGTCCTTGAGGCTGCCGGTGTCCAGATCCGCCGCGCGGACAGGCATAGCGAGCCCAGCCAAGACGAAAGCGAGCGTTAAAGTCCTATTCACTGTATGCCCTTCAGTTAGGGCGGACGCGCGGGGCCCGCCGGTTGCCAGAACACGCCTACCAGTCTCAAAGTCTTATGTTGACATAATCCATATACATTACGATTCGGGCATATGCTCAATTGCAAGTGGGTCACAGCCAATACAAAATCTGCAGTAATTCTCCGAGCTGACTTAGCAAAGTACAGCGTTTTTAAATATGCACGCGAAGTAGGAAAAATATATTCCCCAACTTCGAAAACTCGGGAAGCTGTTCCATTTGGCTCGCTACTTCAGATAAGCCAGACCCCTGTGGCTTATGTCCTCAATGCGTTTGTTCATCCGTTCGACACAGGAAGCGAAGTGAACTTAGTGAAATCTGGATGGGGCGTTCCCTCACCCTGCAAAACTGCGCACACGATGGCCTTCGATGAGAAGGCTCCTTCAGGTGGGGGATTATTGTCCGTCGCCGCGGCCGGTCTTGTGCCGTAGCGCTTCGAGGCATCGGCTCTTGTGAGATTGCGGTCGAACGCCTCGTCCGCCTCCTCGCACAGCGCCTGCAAATAGGACGCCTGCGCGCCAGTCGTCAGCCCGTCGCTCCTGCCGCCCGACGCCCTTTTGCACAACTTTGGGCCTATTGAAGCGCAAAGCTCAAAAGAAGCGGTGGTCAAGCGGGCGCCAGCGCTTGAAGCATGGTCCAAAGCGGGCTAGCTCTGACCGAGGATGGATTCTGGGGCCGCTCGAAAACTTTTGAAACTGATCTTGTCGGGAGTACTGATCTTCTAAAGCAATAAGAGCGTTGTTCTGCGGCTTCGACAGGGGAGCTTTTCGGTATGCTGAAACAGCTTGTTCGAGTAGGCAGCGCTTTTCCAAATCGGCTATTTGTCGCTTTGAGCCTTCTTTTGTGCCTTTGTGCGGATGGCGCCTGGGCCGCCCAAACCCGCAAACCCGCGAAGACGCCGGATTGCGCTTCCGCCGCGAACAAGGACAAGCCGCCCTGCGTTGCTGAAAGTCCGACGGGACAGATCACCGTTTTTTGGCCGAACCTGCGCGCGAGCAATGCTGTTAGTCAGGTGCTCGAAGGAAGAATCGTGGTGGTGATCGACAAGGCCCGCGTCGGTCTGGTCAACCAGGATACGCCGCTGACGGTTAGCGTTCCGAATGGCCCACATACACTTGAGTTGAGACCGTATGACGATTGGCTCGAGAATATAAGACCGCTGAAGCAGACGCAGATCACAGTCTCCGCGCAAAAACCGCTTTATCTTCAGATCATCCATCAAGGGTGGTCGATTGTCCCCAGCGAACTCGACGCCGCGACAGCTCAAGCCGTGCTTGCGGGCGGCGAATCTAAAGGCGAAGGCAACGTCTCTCCGACCCAAGCTTCTCCATCTCAAGCATCTCCGTCTCAAACTGCTCCATCTCAAGCTGCGGTCTCCGACAAGGAACCGAAAGAGAAGGCTGGCGTCTTGCCTTCTTTGGCGGCGTTTTTTAGTGATGATACGAAAACGAGCAACGAAGGGAAAACGCCGGGCGGTCCGGCGACCATTCATCTTTATTGGCCAAGACCAGGGCTCGACTTCGGCTTCTTAGACAAGTTCAATACGGCTGTGCCGGCCGTCCTGGACGGAAAGAGCATCGGCCCCATTAAGACCGGCGATTATTTGGTGATGAAGGTTCCTTCGGGCGAGCATGTCCTGGGACTGGATTTGAACTTGCCAATTTACCGGCTTCTCAAGAAAGACTTCATTCTTGGGGCGGGAACGACGCGCTATTTTCACGTCGAACACCACGATGAGTTTAGGCTGATGGAAGATTCGCCGGAAGAAGCCGCAGATTATGGCAAGGGCCTCAGCCAGCGGGAAGTCTCCGCGCAGTGATGCGCTTCTTTGTTTCACGTGTGGACTGCTTCTTTAACTGAGCGAAAAGGTTTATGGAGCTCCGCGGCCGGCCCTATGCCGCAGCTCGCCGATCCGCTTCGAGGCATCGGCTTTGGTGAGATTGGGGTCGAACGCCTCTTCGCACAGCGTCCGCAAATAGGAAGCCTGCTCGCCCGTCATTGGCCCGTCACCGGTGATCCAGTCGTCAGGATCTTTCTCAGCGTTTGAATGCGGGGCTGGGTCTTTCTTTGGGTTTGAGCTGGTCATAAGCGCTCCTCTCGTTCACTGAACGTTCTACTCCTGGCAAGGTTCCGAACGAAGGAGAGGTGGCTGCGCGCATTCCGGCGAGGCGCAAGGCGCAAATCCCGGGTCATGCGGGTAAACACAGCGTTGTCAAGCCGATTGATTAATTCGGCGATGGTTAACGGATGTAAGAGTGATTAACTTCTGCCCGCAATTCGGTTAAGAGGCGGTTAGCTCGGCCGAAAAACGAGGAGCGCTTTCGCTGCGGCCGGCCCGGGGGACTCG
The DNA here is from genome assembly GCA_049697375.1 of Rhodomicrobium sp. Taxonomy (GTDB): domain Bacteria; phylum Pseudomonadota; class Alphaproteobacteria; order Rhizobiales; family Rhodomicrobiaceae; genus Rhodomicrobium. The sequence goes on along the minus strand of JBAVVQ010000020.1, from coordinate 1,939 downwards.
CCATAAGCAACTGAACTTATGGAATATTTTATATTTAACAAATTGCCCATTAAATTAAATTTAATGCCGGAATTTTTTCATTTACTGGGACGAGCAAAAATCCGTTAAATATGTTACGACGTCGCGGATTAACGCCGAAGCGGAGCCGGAAGAGCCCCGGTGCAGGCGGCGGCGATGGCGTCCCGTTCGGTATTTTTCCCATATTTATCAAGGGTTGGAGCGAGCTTAAGCCGCGTTAACCCGTTGGCAAGGCGATTTCGGCGAAGATCTTTCGGGATGAGGAAAACGGACGAAAGCGTCAGGGGTAGGTTGACAAAGTGATGCCGGCACTGCTGAGATGCATGCAAAGAGCGGGTTGGCTAGCAGGCGCAGCGGAAGCCAATGGAAGCGGCCGAGTTATCCCGATTGGCGATCCCCTTCCTTGGCCCCCCGGCCTCCTTAGACCTCGAAAGGCTTGCCGACCTCGGGGACGAGCACCTTCTGGCCCTCGGCAGCCGCGATGAACTTGTCCGGCGTCTGGTCGATGATCGGGAAGGTGCCGTAATGGATAGGCACGACGGCATCGAACTTGAAGTACTTCTTGCAGGCAGCCGCAGCCGACTTCGCGCCCATCGTGAAGCGGTCGCCGATCGGCACGAAGCCCACCTTCGGCGCGAAGAATTCATCGACAAGCGCCATGTCGCCGAAAATTTCGGTGTCACCCATGTGGTAGATGGTTTTGCCGAGGCCCTCGATCACGACGCCGGTGGGGTTGCCGAGATAGATGATCTCGCCATCGATGATCGTGGAGGACGAATGGAAGGCCTTCACGAAGCTCACGCTCACGCCGCCGCCGAGATCGATGGAGCCGCCCGGGTTGCCCGCTTCGATCTTTGAAACGCCTTGGTCCGCCAGGAACATCGCAAGCTCATAGACCGCAACGAGGGTTGCGCCGGTGTTATTGCAGATCTCGACCGCATCGCCGACATGGTCGTCATGGCCGTGCGTCAGCACAACATGCGTCGCGCCGCGCGCCGCTTCCTCCACCGAGCCGTTGAATTTGGGGTTGCCCGACAGGAACGGGTCGATCAGGATGACGTGACTGCCGTTTTCGGCTCGAACCGCAGAATGCCCAAACCATGTCAGCTTCATTGCAACTCTCCTTGGGATGACCGGCAATTTTCCCCGCATAATATGAAACCGCGGCGCGCCCGCAATTTATAAAAACATGCAAGGACAAACTTGTGCCCTCTGAGCCTTTGGCGCTTGCCGAACTGGCGGAACGGTTGACGCGGGATGAGCGGCTTCTCGGCCTCGATGTGGGCACGAAGACCATCGGGCTTGCGCTTTCCGATGTGATGCGGCGGATCGCGACGCCCCTTGAGACGATCCGGCGGACGAAGTTTTCGGCGGATGCGGCCCGGCTCTTGGAACTGGCGAAGCAGTATGGCGTGGGTGGCCTCGTCATCGGATTCCCAGCAAATCTCGACGGCTCCGAGGGGCCGCGCGCGCAGTCGACCCGAGCCTTTGCCCGCAATCTCGCCTCGCTGACCGATTTGCCGATGGCGTTCTGGGACGAGCGGCTTTCCACCGCCGCCGCCGAGCGCGCCTTGCTGGAAGCCGACGCCAGCCGGAAGCGCCGCGCCGAACTCATCGACAAGATGGCCGCCGCGTACATCCTGCAAGGGGCTCTCGACCGCCTGAATTACGGCCTCCGCTCCTAGTGTGGCGTCTCGCAATTGCCTACACCATTCGCTGCGCGCTCTCATAGGCAATTGCGAGACATAAGCCACACTAGCCTCTTGCTATTGCTAGTGTCCCTTATATCTCCGAACCTGATTACGCACTTGCGTCAGCCGGATTGGGTATGCTATGGAACAAAACAAGAACAACTGATTTGCAACGGGTTTCCCATGGCGCGCAACAAAGTTCAATTTCAGAAGGGTATGAGCGAGGCCCA
>JBAVVQ010000019.1:0-2108 GCA_049697375.1 Rhodomicrobium sp. | reverse complement strand
ACGGTACTTTCGCACTGGATTTTGCAGGAGCATGTGACGAGAACGCGATGGATTGGCGTCGGGCTGATTTTTGTCGGCGTCGCCCTGGTTATGGCGCGAACATAGACGCAGCGGGCGAGCAAACATGCGGGCTGTGCTCGCTTCGCAACTCGTCATCCCGGCCAAGCGAAGCGCGAGCCGGGATCGCATAAACGCAGGCGCTCCAATTTGTTACGATCCCGGATAGGGCCTGCGCCGTTCCGGGATGACGGCGGCGGAAGCTTTCCGGTTGCGATGCGAGTGAGCGGCCATAATTTGTGATTGCTCCTTTGCGGTGTCATGTCCTTTCAGACATGCGCCGAAGTTTCTTCAAATGCGATTGTCTTGGCGCCTCTTGCGTGGTCTTGGTACTCTCATTCATGCTAGCAGGGGTTCGCCGTGCCAAGATCAGACGACCTTTTTTCTCAATTGAGTTTGCATTGGACGGACACGGACAAGGTTGCAATAGAGACAGGCGCCGGGAAGCTCTATCGTTATCGAGACATTTGGGCCGCCACGTCCCAATTCGCGAATGTCCTGAAAGCCAGCGGTGTTAAGCCTGGGGACCGGGTCGCCGCTCAGGTCGAGAAATCTCCGGAGGCGTTGTTTTTGTTTCTGGCGTGCCTTCGCGCCGGGGCCGCGTATCTGCCGCTCAATACAGCCTATACCGAAGCGGAGCTGGAATACTTCCTGCGCGACGCGGAGCCGTCGGTTTTTGTCTGCCGCCCTGGCATGAGCGAAGCCGCGAGCCTTTGCGAAAGATCGGGAGCGCCGGCCCTGTTTACGCTTGGGACGGAAGACGATGGCACGCTCCCGGCGCTTGCTGGCGGGCAGCGCGATGTCTTCGAAGATGTGCCGCGATCGGCCGGCGATCTTGCCGCGATATTGTATACATCCGGCACGACGGGGCGCTCCAAAGGCGCGATGCTGTCGCACGGCAACCTCACGTCAAATGCGGCTGCGCTCGTTGAGGCATGGCGGTTCACATCGGATGATGTGCTGCTGCATGCGCTTCCGATCTTCCATGCGCACGGGCTCTTTGTGGCGACCAACGTCGTGCTGATGACGGGAGCCTCGATGATCTGCATCCCGAAATTCGATCCGAACGAGGTTTTCCGGCTCCTGCCACGCTGCACGACCATGATGGGAGTGCCGACCTTTTATGTCCGCCTCGTCGACGACGCGCGCCTGACCCACGAAGCGGCGGCCCCTATCCGCCTATTCATCTCGGGCTCGGCGCCCCTTCTGCCGGAGACCCACCGCGGTTTTCTCGAACGGACCGGCCACTCGATTCTTGAACGCTACGGCATGACCGAAACCGGCATGAACACCTCCAACCCTTACGAGGGCGATCGCGTGCCGGGCACGGTCGGGCTGCCATTGCCCGGCGTCGAGGTTCGGATCGCCAACCCCGAGACGGGGGAGATCCTCGGGCGGGAGGAAATCGGCATGATCGAGTTGCGCGGCCCGAACGTGTTCGAGAGCTATTGGCGCATGCCCGAAAAGACGAAAGCCGAGTTCAGGGACGACGGCTTTTTCATCACCGGCGATCTCGGCAAGATCGACGCGCGAGGCTATGTCCACATCGTCGGGCGCGGCAAGGACCTCATCATCTCCGGCGGCTTCAATGTCTATCCCAAGGAAGTGGAGAGCGAGATCGATGCTTTGCCGGGCGTCGCCGAGAGCGCCGTCATCGGCGTGCCTCACCCCGATTTCGGGGAGGGCGTCATGGCTGTCGTGGTTCTGGCCAAGAACAACGAGCTGCAAGAGAAGGATGTGATCGAAACGCTGAAGAGCCGCCTCGCGAATTACAAGCTCCCCAAACGGGTGGTTTTCGTGGATGACCTCCCCCGCAATGCTATGGGCAAGGTGCAAAAGAACCTTCTCCGCGATGCCTATTGCGATCTCTTTCGCGGGAAGTCCAAGCCTTAGAGCGTATCAAACGCAAAAAAGGCCGGGCGAGGCCCGGCCTTTGGCGGAACGTTGTTCCTCCTTAGTGATGGGGGACTTCGAAGTGAGCCGCCTGCGCGCCGCCGAAGTTGAAATCGCCGTGGTTCAGGTTGAGGTGATCGAAGCTGATATTGCTGAAG
>JBAVVQ010000018.1:0-5918 GCA_049697375.1 Rhodomicrobium sp. | reverse complement strand
TCTCAGGATGATGCGCCCGGAAATGCTTCCGAGTCCTCACGTTGCGCAAGCCCGCGCGTCACTAGCTCGGCGGATGTCCATTCAAATGCGGCGTCGCGAAGACGGCCCCACTCCTGCCAATCCATTGGGCTTACGCCGGCCGGCATAGGTATGGCGAAGCCTTGCGAGGCGGCCGCCGGAAAGGTGGGGGACGTTTTGCTCGATACCGCGCCAAGCACAGTTTCCATGCGAAGACGCTTTTCAGGCGTGGAAGGGCCTTGGAATGGGGCCAGACGGAAGGATGGACCGGCCAATTGCCTGTATGACATGCCCGACGATCCGAGTCCGGGAACGCTTGGATACAAAAACACAACGGGGGACGCGGAGAGGTTCACGGCAGCGGCGACGAGCGCTTCAACTTCGTTCTCGCCGCTGACAAGGATATCGTTGCCGTCGGATATGAACGGCGGCAATATGCCCGGCGGCGTCAGTCCGGCGCGGACTGCGTTGTGGAAGCGCCCTTCGCGGTGAAGCCTGGGCGCATTCTCCGAAAGCGAGAGCGATAGGGCGACGAACGGACGCGCTGTGAGGCCGATGTTGCATTCCGGCAACGCCAGCGCGAGCATGGCGTCGATGGGCGCGGCCTCGAACAATCCCGCGTCCGGCTTTGCGGCTCGCTTCCAGGGGAGCGGTTCGGCCAATTCGCGGAATGTCGCCTCGGTTTCGGCAAGGCTCGCGCCACTGGCAAGCAAGCCGGCAGGGAGAATCGCGCTTCCTGCGGCGGCGAGGCATGAAGGAGGGGCGCCGCTCGCCTCGAAGGCTTGAAGCGCGCCTAGAATGGAAGCCGCATAAACACCGCAACTCGTGGCTGCTACGGCGATTCCCTTGCCGAGGAGGGTTGCCGCCATAAGCGCGGCTTCTTTTGGCGAGGCGAAATCGACGAGCTGCGTAGAGCGATAGGACCGCGGCGCGATCCAATCGGCGGCATTCTTCAACGAAATGCCTTCGTCCTTGGCGATGATGAGGCGGCACCGGTCTTTTCCGCGCCGGTCGAGAGCGTGCTGCTCGAGACTGGACAAAGCCGGGCTGCCGCTCGATGCGATAAAGACGAGGTCGTCGCCTTCTTCGATGGCGTCCTTCGCGAAGCTCGCGTCGGCTCCATCCGCGACCACGACGGTTGCTTCGAACTCCAACTCCTGCTCCTGAAGCCAATGAGCGGTCTCAGGCGCGTCAAGGGCAAGCGAGCCAAAGCTTTCCCGCCGCAGGATTCTAATGTCGGCGGAGCCTTCCAGGGCGGAAACAAAGGCGTTTTTCACTGCGGCGTCGAGGCGTCCTTTCGCGCCGGCGGCGCAAAGGACAAGGCGGTTGGGCGGTGACGGGGGCGGCGGGACGGTTGCGCCAGTCCCGGAAAGCGCCGCGAAACATGCCTCGAGAAGTTCGGGATGAGCGCGAAACGCCGCTGTGACGTCGTCCCACGAAAGGGTCAGGAGCAGCGTCTCTCGCAAAGCGATCAGTGTCGCCGATGCGGGGTGCCGGGCGAAAAAGGCCTCGGCTGCAAGCGCCGCCCCTTGGCCGAATTCTTGCGCATGCGGCCCCCTGCCGTGCTCAGCGAGTCGGCCCGATACGATAATATGAAGTTCATCGACGGCCTCGCCTGCCAGCGCGCCAGCCTCGCCCTTGGCCAATACCTTGAGCGCCGTAAAGCCGTAGAGGCGCGTCAGCTGTCCCGGGGCCATGGCGGAGAACTGCCGGACCCCGGCCAGAAACCGGATAAGGCTGGATGACGAATCCATGGTGCTTCTTAATGGGCGGATTGGCCCGAAACAATGGCGGGATCGGATGACGGCCCCGTCAGGCGCGGCTTGGCGTCGATATCCCTGCTAAAATCGGAAATTTTCCGAGGATACAAGGCTCTAAGCAAGCTTCGCCAAACTGACCGACTGATGGAGGCTGCCGCTTGCATTGCATTTTGTCATCCAGGCCAAGCGAAGCGCGAGACGGAATCGTAAAAGAACATACGTTTCAATGCGATACGATCCCGGAAAGGGCTCTCCTTTCCGGAATGACAGCGGCCGCGATCCGTTGACGTGTTCAAAACGCTTTGCTTAGAGCCGGAACTTCCACACTGAGTGAGGCCATCCGCACACAGCAAAAGGGACTCGGCGCTTGACCAGGGCTGCGCTGGGGGTTACATGAACGGAAACTCGGCGAACGCGCCACTTTCCATTCACTGTTAGGTCCGATCATGTCGCGCCAGTGCGAACTCACAGGCAAGGGTGGCCTCGTCGGTCATCTCGTCAGCCACTCGAACATCAAGACGAAGCGGCGTTACTTGCCGAACCTTTGCAACGTCACTCTTTTGAGCGATGCGCTCGGCCGTGGCGTTCGTTTCAGAATCAGCGCCAATGCGCTCCGCTCGGTGGAGCATCGCGGCGGACTGGACGCCTTCTTGCTCAAGGCCAGAGATGAGGAGCTATCGCTCAAGGCTCGCCGCCTGAAGCGCGAAGTTGTCAAAGCCCGCGCCCGCACTGAAGGCGCTGCTTAGCGCGCCTTCATTCTCACGACACGCGCCAGATTTTTGAAGCGTGCAGCATGAAGATTTTGGGCTCCGCCCTGTGAAGGGAGCGGAGTTCTTTGGCTGCGCAGTGCAAACCGCCTGTATAAGCGCCAAAGGCGGGCATAATGAGCAGGTCATCCGAGATACAGAAGCAGCGGCCTGAGAGGCGGTGGCCAACCGCCGGTACGCTGGCCTTTGGGTGAAAATGGCCCGCAATCTCCGGCGTCTCTCGATCGGCGGTGGGTTCATGGCGCAGTGTGACGCCATCGATCTGAAGATCGCGCCGCCTTTCGCCGCGGCAGAATTCCGGCGCTTCCGGATCGTGATTCCCGCTAATCCAGACCCACTCGTCGACAGCCGCGCAAAGCGAGGCAAGCCCTTGCCGGTCGGCCTCCGCCATGCGTTCGCCCGCGCGTCCGTCATGAAAACTGTCGCCGAGGCAAATAACCCGTAGCGGCCGGTAAGCCTCGATGACACATCTGAGGCGTGTCAGCGTGTCGTGGCTGTCAAACGCGGGGATAAGCCTGCCTCTTGCCGCCGCGTTGGAGCCTTTCTCCAGATGCAAATCTGAAACGACAAGAGTTCCCAGGGCAGAAAGCCAAGCTGCCCCGCTCTGATCGAGGATCAACGCGAGGCTCGCAAATGTGAAAGGGATCGAGGACCGGCCAGGGTCCAGGGCGTCCTCAGCCGGATGCCTGCCGTTCGTGATTTCAGGCCTTGATGATGCTTGCTCGATGCTCACGCTGCTTTTCTACCCTGTGATCCTTTAGTTCGAGCGCCGAGACGATGAATGAATGAGAAATCGCGCAAATTGGAGGCGGGAACCCGTCTCTGGATGCTTGGCCACGGCCAGGCTTACGAAAGAGTCGTGGCCTGCACCCACCAATTCGGGTAGCTGCGCCTCATCTCGCTCGCAGCTTCGGCTGCAGCGTCCTGGGACAAAAATATGCCGAAACAGGTTGGGCCGCTTCCCGATAACCGGCTGAGCATGCAATCGTCCAGGCGGCGGAGCGCATCGAGCACTTTCTTAACAGCAGGCTCAAGGGCTATGGCGGGCGCTTCCAGATCGTTGCGCCCTTCGTTGAGCCAGACGGCGGCTTCTTGCGGATTTCTCCAGCCTGGGAAAGAAGGCGGAGGTCCGGCCTCTTCCGCCTGAAGAGGCTTCGCATTCAAGGTCTTGAAAACGGCCGCTGTCGATAGCTTGATGCGAGGATTGACCAGAAGAGCGGGCAGGGGCGTTAAGCCGCACACGGGCGTCACGCGCTCGCCGAGCCCGCACATCCAGGCAGCGCTATCCTGAAGGCAGACGGGAACGTCCGCTCCGATCGAGGCGGATTGCCTGATGAAGGTCTTGGTGTCCTCGTCCCTGTCATAGGCCTTCAGCAGCGCGCGTATGGTTGCTGCGGCATCCGAGGAGCCTCCGCCAAGGCCGGCGGCGACGGGGATATTTTTCTTAAGGAGAAAGTCGCCGCTGACCGTGACCCCGAGCCAGGAGGCGAAGGCGCGCTTCGCTTTCAGCACAAGGTTCTCGCCATCGACCAGGCCCGCAAAAGGCCCTTCAAGGCTAAGCCTGTCTTCTGAGGCGGGCGTGAAAACAAGCTCGTCGCTAACATCCGCGAACACGACGAGGCTTTCGAGTTCATGATAGCCGTCTCGGCGCTTACCCTTCATATGAAGGGTCAGGTTGACCTTGGCGCGGGCTGCCTCACAAATGGAGTTGGCCATAGCGCTCCGGTGCGGGGAGGCGCGCAAATCATTGGCTGAAGGGGACATTGCAAACCTGGGCTGCGCTCAAACCTGAGAGACGTCAATAGACGGCTTGAGCGCGCTTGTCGATGCCGAGGAGTAAGAAGCACGCTAGTACAGCCCGAGGCAAGTTGGCGCTTCCCGCGGGGCGCACTAGTCGCGAAGTGTGCTTCCCGGAAGTTCCAGCTTACGGGTTGGCAGTGGCATCCGGTGTGGCGCCCGGCGCTGTCTGGGGCGGCATGGGCTGCTGGAGAAGCTCGGCCCTGGGGCCTGAATCGTCGGGCAACCCGACTTCGAGCTTTCTCTTGATCTTCTCAGCGTCCTCCGGCTCCGGGCTTAGCGTGAGCGCCTGATTCCATTGAAACTTCGCCTCAAGCTTTCTGCCAAGCCGCCAGTAGACGTCGCCCAGATGGTCATTCAATGTCGGATCTTCGGGACGAAGTTCCACGGCCTTGTCGAGATGCTTGACGGCCTGGTCGTAGTCTCTCTGGATGTAGTAGCCCCAGCCAAGGCTATCGATGATGTAGCCGTCGTTCGGCTTGAGCTTGACCGCTTTCTTGATGAGATCGAACGCTGCCGGGATATTGATGTTCTGGTCGAGCCACGAGTAGCCAAGATAGTTCAGAACAGCGCCTTGCTCGGGGTCGAGTTCGAGTGCTTTCTTGAAATCGGGCTCGGCCTTCGCCCACTGTTTTGTCCGCTCATAGGCGATGCCGCGCGAATAAAAGAGGCCCCAGTGCTTCTTTTCCGGCGTTCCGATCAAAGCGATGGCGCGGTCGTAATAGGGAATGGCCGCATCATATTTCTTGCGCGCGCTTTCGACGGAAGCAAGTGTCTGCAGAAGCGTCTCTTCTTTGGGATTTTTCTCCAGCACTGCGGTCAGCAGCGCCACAGCCTCGTCGGATTTCTGAAGCGCGTTCAGGTACAGCGCTTTGCGAACTCTCGCATTGACCGAGAATGGCGAGTTGTCCCGAACGGTGTCGATGACGGAGATCGCCTTGTCGTACTGCTCAAGATTGCCGTAAAGCTCCCCCAGCTCCAGCTTCGCGATGTCGGAGGCCGGATTGAGGAAAAGCGCAAGCCTCAGGTAAATCTGCGCCGCATCCACGCCGTTGTTCGTGGCCAGCACCTGCCCAATTCCGAGGAAAGATTCCGCAAGCCCTTCCTCCGGGTTGGAGACCATGAGCTTCGGCGTCTTGCCGGCCTTCAACTCCGCCAAGACTTGCTTACCAAAGGGGGTAACGTCCGCGCCGGCTTCCTTGAGCACGCTTTCGGCTTTTTCCCTGTCGCCCCAGAACGCCAGATGCCGGGCGAAGGCCTCTGCAACGCGCGTGTTCGGCGGCTTCTTTTCTGTGACGGCGCGATAGGCCTCGTATGCCGCCGCCTTCTTCTTCGCGACATCGCTGATGAAAGCGCGCTGAACCGTCTCGAAGTGGGTCGCCCAAGCCGCCTTGCTTGGGCTCTGCAAGGCCGCAACGGCTTTGTCGGCGCGGCCCTGTGCGACGGCCACCCAGGCGCGTGCGAGCTTGATTGTCGGCTCGTCTGCAGAGGTCCCGCGCTCCGCATTGCGGAAATGTTCGTCGGCTCTCAAGTAATCGCTGTGTTTGAAGGCGTCGAGCCCGAGAAAAACATGGGC
>JBAVVQ010000017.1:0-36917 GCA_049697375.1 Rhodomicrobium sp. | reverse complement strand
CCGGGCGATTTTCGCACCGCCGGCCCCCAGGATCTCTGGCGGATTTTCGACAAACCCTCCGACGGATTGCGGCGGCTGGATATGGCCGCAAAGGAATGGGTGGGGCTTTTGGTGTCGTGGCTTCGCGGCGACATCGCTTGGCCGCAAGGGCGCGATGATACTTCTCCGGTCGGATCGGCAAGCCTGAGCCCCTCCTCGGTCATTCCGACAAGCCCGCGATTCTGATCTGTATGACAGAAAAAAGGCGTTTGGCCACAATTGGGTTATCGTGGCATGGCTAAGGTGATGCCGGCTGCATTTTTTGCAGCCTGAAGCAAGTTAAAACCGAGCCGCTCGCCTCATGATCGCTCACGACCCCGGCTTTGTGATCCTCTCGACGACAATCGCAATCCTTGGGGCTTTCACGGCTTGTGTCATGATGTCGAATCTCGGCTCGCTGAGCCGGGGAGAAAGACGGGGGCGGCTGCTTATGGCATCGGTGTCCCTCGGCGGATCTCTTTGGGTGATGCAATTCGTGGGGCTGCTCTCTCTGGAAGTCCCTCTAAATCTTGCTTACAATCCCATACTGCTTGCGTCTTCGGCCGCGATAGCTTTTGCGGGGACCACGGCTGCGCTTCTCCTCGTCGGCGGGCGCAGAAGCGCCTATCCTTCCCGTCTTCCTATAGCAGCGGCTGTTTTCGGCGCGACCATCGCCGCAACGAATTATTTCGGCATCGCAGCCATCGCAGGCCGCGGCCTATCTTTTTCTTGGTTTCTCGCTCTTGTCAGCATCGGGGTATCTGCGCAGGTTGCGGGTATCGTGCTCTGGTTCCTCTTCCGGCGCCGGGGCGTCCTTCTCACAGTCGCCGGCGCCATTTTTCTGGGGCTTTGCCTTACAGCAAGCCATTACCTGACGGTTGCTTCCACCCAAAATCTGGAGCAGACCCTCCTCACCGTACCAGCCTATGAAAACGGAATTTCCGAGCGATACTTGGCCTGGTCGGCAACCATAATGGTGTACCTGATCTGCAGCATATGCCTTTGTATTTTCGTCATCAGCCAGTTCAGGGACGAAGTCGATTAGCGTGAGCTACTGCATAAGAACTTCGACGAGTTTGCTATCTCCAGAGGCGACGGTGAAAGCGCCGGCGAACTGCCGCTCGCCGTGCTGCGCGGCGACCCTGTAATCTCCTGCGGCGAGGATGTGTGTCGGAAAAGCGCCCGCACTTTCCTTGATCACGTCTCCACCCGCGTTATAGATGGTCCATCTTGTATCCGCGACGGCTTCTCCTCCAGATCGCTGAACGAGCTTGAACGTCACTTTTCCGGCATCGTGATCAATCCCTGCCTCCGTGATCTTGCCCGGCTCGATGACAACATCGGTCGCGATCGACGAATTCGCATCTCCATAGGTGCTCACGATGTGATACACGCCGCTGTTCAAGCGCATAACAACGCCGGGCCGCAGATCCGCCAGGATTTTTTGCCGGTTCCCGGACTGATCTTGCGTATCGGAGAAGATTTCGAATTTCAGAAGGTGCTCCTGAGTGATGGGCGTACGCGCGAGTGTCGCCGTGAGCCGGAGGCCGCCTGCGTTCACGACAAAGTCTTCATTGGCGGGTTTTTCCGGCCAAACTCCAATTTTCCTCGTCAGGTTCGCGCGGCCGTAAGCGATGTTGACGAGATACTCGCCGGGCTTCAGTTCGATCATCGGTCTCGCATCGCGCAACGTCTTGAGAAGCTTGTAGTTTCCGTCGTTCTCTGCGCGCCCGGCAAAAATGCGCCATACAATGCCGGAGGTCATTGGCGCGCTGCCTTCACTCAGATACGCGGTGAAGGTGACCGGAGCCGGAGAACCCGAGCTTGGTGGAACGGGCCTCGCTTGAGCTTGCTCTTCCGCGCCTGGCTCGACAGGGATGCCTGCGCCATCGCCCTCGACAGGAATGTCCTCGCCGTCGGCGGGTATTTCCTCCTTGATCGACTTCGATCCTGCCTGGGCCGTGGTCACGGGATGCTCTGCCGCCCAACAGGAAAGCGCGGCCCCGAGAAAAACAGCGCGAACAAGGAGCGCCAACCTTACTCCGCGCATCTATGTCCCCCAAGGCGAAACGAGTCTAGGTCACCAGCCGAGGGGCAATGTAGAAAAGGGCTTCGATTAAAATGAGGCGAAGTCTCCTCCTACTCCTGAATTTTCGCCGACAGGACCTGGCCGGCAACCACACTGATCTCAGTCTGCTTGGCCGGCGTGCTTTCGCCTTTTCCCCTGCATTCCACATCGTAGCGCCCAGCCTTGAGGATAAAGCGGATGTCGGAGCCTGCGGCGCGCGCAACCGGGCCAGCCTTGCGATCCGCTCCGGCTTCGTAGACAGCGCAAACCTTATCGCTTTTGCCGGATGGGAGACTTAGCTGCGCCTCCCCCGCATTCAGGATGACATTTTGCGATGTCAGCTGTCCGGCCTTCACGGTGACGATGCTTTCCACGCGCGCACTGCCGTAGATCGATTCCAGGCGATAGCTGCCTGCGGGGAGCTGCAACTTGTTGGAGTATCCGGAGAGCCTAAGCGCAGGGAGCGCGGCGTTCTTCGAGTCCGAGGCAGCCGGAGAAAGCCGATGCCATGCTGCTACGTGTTCGGGCGAATCCTCTTTAGCGAAGGTCTTGATCTCAAGGGCGCCGACACTCAGCGGCATCCGGACTATTGAAACCTTGCCGGCGACGACCTTTACGGAAGCGTCAAGCGTGGCAGCGCCCGCAAAAGCAGACAGGACATAATCTCCTTCATTGAGATGAAACAGCGCGGGAGCCCCGCTTGAGCGCCCGAGTTCCTCGCGAGCCTGCGTCTTCGGCTTCGAGACGATGAAAAATGCATCTCCAACAGGCGGCCCGTTGGGCGCCTGCTGCGCCTCGGCTACGATAGTGCCGGCAGCGAGGGCGATCGTCTTTTCGACCTTTTCAGCGCCAAGCGTGAATTCTCCGCTGCCCGTTGCGAGGCCATAGGCCACCTTCACGCCATACCGGCCCTCGGGCAGTTTCGCTTTGGCCAGCCCTCCGCCGCCAACCCAAAGGGGCGCCTCGGCGGTCCGAACCTGTCCCGTGGGCGTAATCTGGATTTTGTAAATCTCCCAGGTGACACCCGCCTCGAGCGGCGGCATGCCCGATACGAGAGAAGCTGAAAGCACGACGTTTGATTCGGGTTGCGGAGGCGGGGCCACTTCTACCTCCTTCTCCGCAGGTTGATCCTTCTCCGCGGGCTGATCCGCGGGAGGCGCCGCCGGGGCTGCTGCAGGCGCCTCGGGCGGATTGACTGCAGTTTCCACACTACCGGCATTCGCGGGTGTTACCGCCGCCGCCTTTGGCTGCGCGGCCGCTTGCGCAGTACCAAACGCCTCCCGAAGGTGGCGTTCGAGATCGGCCCCGGACTTCACGCCTATAAATGCGCCACCCATCGCTTTCGCCGCGCAGGTGAAGTTCGCAGACGCCTGCTCGCTCATGCTCATGCCAAGAACCGTCAGCTTCGCATGAGGGTAAAGACCATGAAGCCGTCCTGCTGCGCCACAAATGTCGCCAATACAATCGTCCCCTGTTCCGGCGACAAGAACAGCGGAGACCGGCTTTCCGTCGGCTGGGCCGACCGACTTGAGCGCCGCCTGCAAGGCATCCATTGCCGGGGCCCGCGCCGCTTTCGGCTGAAGCGCGCCCAGCGCCTTGTCCAACGTGCGCAGGCTGCCGCCGGCGGCCTGCAGCGGAACCAGCTCGCTGATATCTTCGCATTTTTTCTCTGGAAGCGTGCCGAAAGCCCAGAGCGTGAAGGAGCCGCCCGGTTCCATCCGGCTCGCGGCGCCGCTAATGCCGGATTTCGCCCAGTCGAACTTTCGCTTCTGGCCCAGATTCGCGGCCATTTGCGCGGTCGCGTCCAGGATTACGACGGTACGGCCCTGCTCGGCCTGGCACGTGGATGCGAAGCTGCACAAAGTGAATGAGACCAGAATGGCTGCAATGACTATCGGCATTTTCGTCGGCCTTTGCGGTCCTGAAACCTAGCTGGATTTAAGGGGCGCCGGGCCGTCCGGTCAACCACGGGGCTAAAAACGAAACTGCTCTGCGAGGATGCGCTCTTCCAGGGCGTGACCTGGATCGAAGAGAAGCTTAAGGCCGATGCTCCGTTCCTCGCGAACAAGGACCTTGAGCACGTCCCGGAACTCGGCATGATCGGCGACGGCGCTGACCGGGCGCTTTTCAGCTTCCAGAACAGAAATCCTGACCTGCGCCTTGTTCGAGAGGAGCGCTCCGCGCCAGCGCCTTGGGCGGAACGGGCTTATCGGCGTCAGGGCAAGGAGGCGCGCCTTCAGGGGCAAAATTGGCCCCCCCACCGACAGGTTATAGGCGGTGCTGCCTGCCGGCGTCGAGACAAGGACGCCGTCGCAAATGAGTTCGGTGAGCCGCTCTTTCCCATCAACGGTGACTGCCAGCCGCGCGCTTTGCGCCGTCTGGCGGAAGAGATGCACCTCGTTGACCGCAAGCGCGTTCAGCTGCTCACCGGCCACATTCTCCGCCTGCATTTTCAGCGGATGAATGATACTCAGCTTCGCAGTGGACACGCGCTCGATGAGGTCGTCCTCTCTATATTCATTCATAAGGAACCCGACTGAGCCCCGATGCATGCCGTAGATGGGAACCTCGGTCCACATGAAGCGATGGAGCGTCTGCAACATGAGCCCGTCGCCGCCCAACGCGATGATCACGCTGGCGGAGGCGGGGTCGGTCGCCCCATAGCGCTTTGACAGCCGCTTCAATGCCGCCTGCGCTTCAGGCGCGGGGCTTGCAACGAAGCCAAGACGAACCTTATCAGCGAAGACGGCCGTCTGAGTATGAGCCGGGCTCACCTCGGCCATGGTAACTCCTGAGCTTGGACGTCCGGAAAATCGGACAGAGCGCAGATACAGCGCATTCGAAGGGAAATCATGCACCAGGGCGCCGAGATGATAATTTTATATACCACATTCCCGACCGAAAAGGATGCTGAGAAAGTGGGGGTGGAACTCGTTGAGGAGAAACTTGCCGCCTGTGTCAATATCGTTCCGGGTATGGTTTCTATCTACCGGTGGGAAGACGCCGTCGAGAAGGGAAGCGAGGTTGCAATGCTCGTCAAGACAAGAAAGGAACTCGAGCCTCAAGTGCTCGAAGCGTTGGCGGCAAAGCACCCGTACACCGTTCCTGCCCTTATCGTATTCGAGCCTCGGCGAGTGGCGGCCTCTTACCTTAATTGGCTGCGCGATCAAACCGTCTCTAGCGACGGGCGTTCAAGACCAAAATAAGGCGAGCGTTCTCCACACTGATGCCTTTCCGCAACGGATTCACAAGACCCTGTAAAAAACATCAGAAATCTAAAGCACTTAAGCCATGAATCAACAAACTTGCATTCAGAGAGGTTCACAATCATCTTAGGGGCGTTAGGCGGGAGAGAGTCATGGGCAGGCAGAGAAAGTTGAAGGGGGCGGCACTGGCGTGCGGCATCGCCTTGTTGCTTACTCAGCAGATCACGACGGCCGCAGCGTTTTCAACGGAGCCTGTAGCGCCTCCGTCTGCAAGCTTGCAGGCTAATCCGCCCTCGCAATTCATCCAGCCTGGCATTTCCGGGCAGACGCCTCAGTTCGATCTTAGCGATCCTATGACGGCCGGAAAATCCAAGGGGACGGATGTGACAATTCCGGGGCTCGGGACTCTCGGCACCCTCCCGAAGCTTGATTTTGGCCTTGAGCTCTTATACGGCCCCAAGAGTGGCTCAGAAGCTCTTCAACTCGATCAGCATGCGCCCGAAAGTGACATGCAGATCAAGGGCACCTTGACACACAAATTTTGAACTGGAGCCCAGCGCGAGTTCTGCTAGATGAGCTTGCGCTCAAGAGATCATCTCAGGCTGGTTGGCGCGGTAGCGGTTCATGTTTTGACCGCGACTGGTGGTGTCCTCGGTCTTTTCTCGCTTCTATCCGCGTGCGATGGCCAATGGACAACTTCCTTTGCATGGCTCGGCGCGGCCCTGATCGTGGATGGCGTTGACGGTCCGCTCGCACGCATGATGGA
This sequence comes from Rhodomicrobium sp., assembly GCA_049697375.1. GTDB lineage: Bacteria > Pseudomonadota > Alphaproteobacteria > Rhizobiales > Rhodomicrobiaceae > Rhodomicrobium. Next base: position 30,859 of record JBAVVQ010000017.1, on the reverse strand, counting down.
CGTCAAGCGTGTTTTGCCTCGTTTCTCCGGAGAAGAACTCGACCACCTCGTTGATTACGTGACTTATGTTACAGCGCCCGCCTTCATGCTTGCGCGCGCCGAAATTGTGCCGGAAGGCCTGCGGCTGCCATTAGCGGCCACTATCATGCTTGTGTCGCTTTACCACTTCTCCGACACCGAGAGTAAGACCGCCGATGGGTATTTTGTCGGCTTCCCCGCCATCTGGAATGTCGTCGTGCTTTATTGCTTCGTACTTGACCTCCACGCTATCGTTTCCGCCTTGATCATCACAATCTGCGCTGTCTTTACTTTCATACCGCTCTATTGGGTTCACCCACTGCGGGTGAAGCGGCTGCGGCTTGTGACCTTCGCCCTTGTTTCGGCCTGGGGCGCGGCCGCTGTCAGTGCGATCCTTCGCGGTTTTCCTGGTACTCCCACCGTGCAGGCTATATTTGCAGTAGTGGCGATCTATGTCATCGCAATCGGCGTAAGCGCGAGGGCTGAAGGCGACAGCCATTTTGATCCCGTGAAGTGAGAAATCTCCTGGAAATGAAGGCCGCATCGCGGCAGGGCTTTACATGGAATTACTCTTCGATCCAGCCGCGTGGGCGAGCCTCATCACGCTGACGACCCTGGAGGTCGTGCTTGGCGTTGACAACATTGTCGTTCTGTCCATCCTGACACAGGCCCTTCCTCAAAGAGAAGCGCGGCGCGCCAGAGCGATAGGCCTAGGCTTGGCGCTTGGCCTGCGCCTTGCCCTCTTGTCGGCCATCAGCTGGATCACCCATCTCACCTACCCCGTCTTCAGCGCTGCGGGACGAGAATTCTCCTGGCGCGACCTGATCTTGATTGGCGGCGGCCTCTTTCTAATGGTGAAAGCCACACAGGAAATTCATAGCGAAATAGAAGGCAGAGAAGAAGCCTCCAGCACAGGCCGTCCAAAGGCGAGCTTTGGCGCAGTCATATCTCAGATCGCCGTCATGGATCTCGTCTTCTCACTCGATTCCATCATCACGGCTGTCGGGCTTGCGCGCGACATTGAAATCATGGTCGCCGCGATCTGTATCTCCATCGGCGTCATGTACGCGGCGGCTGAGCCGGTTGGAGCATTCATCAAGCGCCATCCCACGACGAAGATGCTCGGCTTGTCCTTCTTGATCTTGATCGGCGTCGCCCTTGTCTCAGACGGCTTCGAGATTCACATTCCGCGCGGATATATTTATTTCGCAATGGCGTTCGCAGGCGCAGTCGAGTCTATCAACATCTGGGCGAAAGGCTCTGCAAGCTATCGCAGCAGAGCGACGCCCCTCGATCTCACGGGTCAGCAGCGAGATCCGTCCGCGCCAAACGCTCCGCCAACGAATAAAAATTCCGTACCGACTCCCGCACGGAACATGAAGGCGCAGCGAAGAAAGAGACGAAAAAAATAGGCCTTGGCGCCATTTTGTCACCATCAATGAGGCCGTCTCACCGCCTTCGGCCCAGATTTGGTCCATAAGCCCGATTAATGAGAGCTCACTAGAGGCATAAGCGGTAGGAATCATGCGCGCCCTAATTATCTCCGCTGTGACGGCGCTTTCGATTGCGGCAGCAACCGCGAGATGCGCCGCCGAGCAAGTTACCTTGGATTATCTCGGTCTCGAACTGGCGGCAAATGTTGAGGTCGCCTCGGGCAAGTCGCTCAAGAACGAAGTCGTTCTTTTGGTGCACGACACGCTTGGCCATGACCGGATGGAATTGATGGCAGCGCTCCAGGATAGCCTGCGCGATCAAGGGATCAGCTCGCTCGCCATAACGCTCGGGCTCGGCATGGATAAGCGCCACGGCATGTTCGATTGTGCGACCGAACAGGATCACCGCCACGAGGACGCAATCGACGAGATCGCAAGCTGGGTCCAGTGGCTGAAGGATAAGGGCGCGACATCCATCACGCTTGCTGGCCACGGCCGTGGCGCCAATCAGGTTGCGCTTTATGCCATCAACCGCTTGGACAAGACCGTGAAACGCGCCGTGCTGATGTCGCCCTTAATGCAGAGCGAAGAGAAGGCCGAGGCAGAGTACAGCGCGCGTTTCGGGCAATCCTTGCGTCAAGAGCTCGCGAAGGCCGAAGAACTCGTGGCCAGCGCGCGTGGCAATCTGTTTGTCGACGTGCCGGGATTCCTGACATGCGCGAAGCCACAGGTGACGGCGGGGACTTTCGCAAATTACTACGGCGCAAATGCCAAGTTCAAAACGACGAACCTGTTGCAAAGCATTAAGATTCCCGTGCTGATTGCAGTAGGCGATGCAGATCCGGTCCAGGCCGAAGTCAAGGCCGCCGAACCGGAGTACATAAACCTCAAAATTGTGACGATGGCCGTGATTCCTGGCGCGGATCAGGATTTCAGGGACATGGGAGCCGATGATCTCGCTCGAAAAATCAAGGAGTTCATCGGCCATAAGTTGCAGGGTTAGGCTGCTTACCTTATTAAGGGATGCTTATTTGCGGACATAGGAGCCGGGAGCATCCTCAATCGGTTTGAAAACGCCGCCGCCTGGCTGGGGCGGGGTAATTTGCGCGCCTGACTGCGAAGACAGCCACTTCTTAAAGTCCGGCCACCACGAGCCCGGATGTTCCTTCGCTTTAGCAATAAATCCGTCGATCGTGGGCAAGGTTTTTGCGTCGCCTTCCTCAAGAATCCAATACTGGTATTTTTGCTTGGCAGGCGGGTTGATCACACCCGCTATATGCCCGGAACCGGCCAGAACGAAGCGGACCGGGCCACTAAAAAGCTTGGCGCCATTTAAAACCGACTGGGCCGGGGCGATGTGATCCTCCTTCGCGGCCACATCGTAGATGGGAACCGTTATCTTGCTAAGGTCGAGTGTCACCCCGCCGAGCTTCAGAAGGCCCTGCGCGAGCGTGTTTTTCATGTAAAACTCACGCAGGTAGAAGCTGTGATTGGCAGCCGGCATTCGCGTCGAGTCCGCGTTCCAGAACAAGAGATCGAACGGGAAGGGCTGCTTGCCGAGCAAATAATTGTTGACGACGTAAGGCCAGATCAAATCTTTCGGTCGCATCGCGTTGAACGTTGCCGCCATCCGCGCTCCATCGAGGTATCCTTTTTCCGCCATCAGATCCTCGAGCGCCTTCAGTTGCTCCTCATCAATGAAAACGAGAAGTTCGCCGGCTTTCGTGAAGTCGGTCTGGGCCGTGAAAAGTGTCGCAGAATTGATGCGATTGTCGTCAATCGCGGCCATATAGGCGAGCGTGCACGCGAGCAGAGTTCCACCCACGCAGTAGCCGAGCGTGTTAGTGTGGGGCTGGCCCGTGATACGCAGCGTAGCGTCCACGGCGGCAATAACACCTTCAAGCATGTAATTCTCAAAGGTCTTTGACCCCAGCCGCCCATCCGGGTTCACCCACGAGATCACAAAAACGGTGAAGCCCTGGTCGACCAGCCACTTTATGAAGGACTTCGGGGGCGTGAGGTCAAGAATGTAGAACTTGTTGATCCACGGCGGCACGATGAGCATCGGGACTTCGTGCACTGTTTCGGTCGTCGGCGAATACTGAATGAGTTGCAACAACTCGTTCTGATAGACCACCTTCCCAGGCGTCACCGCGAGGTTTCTGCCCACCTCGAAGGCTGACATGTCCGTCTGCCGAATCCGGAGAAGCTCACCGGAATGTTCGAGGTCTTCCAGAAGATGAGTCATGCCTTCGGCGAGATTTTTGGCATTCGTCGATACTGTGGCGCGGATCACTTCGGGGTTTGTAAAGGGGAAATTCGAGGGCGAGAGCGCGCTCACAATCTGGTTCAGATAAAACTCCGCGCGGTGTTTGACGTGGGCATCCACCGTCGTCGCATTGTGAACCATGTCTTCGGCCCATTTGCCCGCCAGCAAATAGGCCTGCTTCAGGAAATCGAAGAAGGCATTGTCTGTCCATCCCTTGTCTGCGAACCGGGGATCGTGCGCCGAAGACGCGACCATTGGTTCGACTTTTTCGCCAAGAAAGCGCTTATAAGTACGGCCCCACAAGTCGATCATATCAGCACTGAGCTTTGCCTGGGCCTCGGCATAGGCTTTTGGATCGTTCATCCAATACTGGACAATGGGAGCGAACAATTTCCCGGAGTCCGCCATGCCGCTCGCGACCGTGAACGCGCCGCTACGCTTATCCTTGCCCTCGACAAGCTTCGAGATGAGTTGGCCGGTCGCTTCGACGGAACGCATTATGTTAGAGACGAATTCCTCCGGCGACTGCAAACCGGGCAATGGCTTCTCGGCAGGCGCCGGACTGACCGTCTTTTCCGTCTTCTCTCGCTTTTCAGCCTCAGGGCGCTTTTCCGATATTCTGTGCTTATCAGACATTCGGCGCTTCCTCGCTCCCAACCTGCAATGTTATTGAATGCTTCTCCGCCCGGGATGCAACTCGGGCGTCGCTCCCTTATATAATACTTGGGACGTGTTTGGTGAGGGGGTTGCGGCCGCTCTCTTTTAGTAGCGGCGCAGAAGTGCGACAAGCTTACCTTGGATCTTCACCCGGTCCGGTCCAAAAATGCGGGTCTCGAATGCCGGATTCGCGGGTTCGAGGGCAATTGATTGGCCCTTTTTGCGCAGGCGCTTGAGCGTGGCTTCCTCCTCGTCAATGAGAGCCACCACGATCTCCCCGCTTTCGGCCGTCGGGGTTCGTTTCAGGATGACGGTATCGCCCTCCTGAATACCCGCGTCGATCATTGAATCGCCGCGAACCTCGAGCGCGAAATGCTCCCCCTGGGAAAGGAACTCGGGCGGCATAACGAGCACGTGGCTGTGATCCTCGATAGCAGACCGGGGAACGCCCGCCGCGATCCGCCCCATGACTGGAACCTGAATGCCGCCGTCTTCACGGTCGCGGATGAATGCCGCCTGGGGGCTTTCCTCGAATGAAGAACGCCTTGTCCCTTCTATGACCGTCGGCATAAAGCCGCCGCGACGCCTTTCGGAATCGAATACATTGCTGCGCCCGCGCTCGGGCAGCTTCGTGACCTCGAGCGCACGAGCGCGATGGGGAAGCCGCCTTATAAAACCGCGTTCCTCAAGCGCCATGATAAGGCGGTGAATGCCTGATTTCGACTTCAAATCCAGCGCTTCTTTCATCTCGTCAAACGACGGCGGAACGCCGGTCGCCTCGATGCGCTCGTGGATGAAGAGAAGTAGTTGCTTTTGCTTTGGCGTCAGCATGACAGCCCCGTATATCGCCGGATCTGGCTTGTACAAACCAAGAACAGCAATAAGCGTTCTCTTTGCGTTCCGCAAGAGCAAAACGCCTCAACAGTGGCGCTGTCAAAAATCGAGCGGGATAACTCGCACAAGCGCCCCTGCGGGAAGCGCCGGGCCTCGATCGGGCCGGACGAGAAGACAATCGGCGTTTGCGAAAACGCTCATAAGGGAACTGTCCTGATGGCGGATGGGCGCGACCCCATCATCGGAAAGCTTGGCGCGCATATAGTGCTCACGCTCGCCATTCGCATCCAGCGGGACGGCAAGCCGAACGGTGCGCGGTTCATCGCGGCGCGCGCGCCCGAGAAAACGGTCGAGCAGCGGCTTCAAAAAAACGCGGGCGCAGATGATTGCGGAGGCGGGGTTGCCGGGCATGCTCAGAATGCGCTGCTTGTCCAAGAAGCCAAACATGACAGGCTTGCCTGGGCGCATGGCCACCTTCAGCACTTCGAACCGAGCGCCCATGTCTTCGAGCGCACCGCGAACAAGATCATGCTCGCCCACCGACGCGCCGCCAATTGTCAGGAGAACATCGGCCTCTTGTGCGTCCCGGACGCGAGCCGCGAGGCTCTCCTTACTGTCTTGCGCAAGATCGAGAAGGAGAGATTCGCCGCCCCAGGCTGCGATGGCGGCCTTCATGCCCGCAGGAATCGAGGAAATGATTTGCCCCGAGGCGGGCGATTGTCCAGGCAGCACGAGTTCATCTCCATTCGCCAGGATGGCAATAATCGGCCTTCGCGTCACCGCCACCGTGGCGTTGTTCATGGCGGCAGCCAGCATGAGCTGGCGGCTGGCGAGTTCCATCCCAGAGGCGAGCAAAGTATCGCCCTCGGAGAAGTCGTAGCCTCTCGGGCGGATGTGCTGCCCAAGAGGAGCCGATTCCAGGATCTTTACCGCCCCATCGTCCGCGGCTTTGGTGTTTTCCTGGATGACGATGGTGTCGGCTCCTACCGGGACCGGCGCACCGGTGAAGATGCGGACCGCCTCGCCCGCTCGAACCTCGCCTTCGAAACCATGCCCCGCGACGGATCTGCCGATCACCTTCAAACACGGGGGAAGAGACGCGATATCGGCCCGGCGAACGGCATAGCCGTCCATCGCCGACGCGGCGAACGGCGGTTGCGTTAGTTTCGCGCTCAGGTCTTGCGCGAGGATGCGGCCAGCCGCCTCGAAGATCGAGACCGTTTGGGCGTCCAGCGGCTCGACGCCTCTCACAATGGCGGCCTGCGCCTCAGCCACTGGCATCAAGGTCATAACGGCCCCTTGCGATCCAAAGGAGGGGCGCGGTAGTCGCCGGATTTGCCGCCCGTCTTGGACAGGAGGCGCATGCCCTCGATACGCATCCCCTTGTCCCTCGCTTTCAGCATGTCATAGAGCGTGAGGCAAGCTACCGACACCGCCGTCAGCGCCTCCATTTCCACGCCCGTCCGGCCAAGAGCTTTCGCCATCGCCTCGACACGCACCCCCGGCAGCGCAGGTGACAATTCGAAATCAACTTGCACCTTTGTCAGGGCCAGCGGATGGCAGAGCGGGATGAAGTCGGACGTACGTTTCGCCGCCATGATGCCTGCTATACGAGCCGCGGCGAGCACATCGCCTTTTGGCGCATCCCCCTCTTCAATCAGGCGCAGCGCGCCGCGCTCCATCACCACATAGCCTTCGGCCACGGCGACTCTTTCCGTGACCGCCTTGCCGGCCACATCGACCATCGACGCCTCGCCCTTGGCGTTGATGTGGGACAGCTTGCTCATGCGTTGGCGACCTGCCTGTCCCGCTCAATTGCGGGCGAGAGAAGCGCGCGTGTCGCACCTTCGATATCCGGTTGCCGCATCAAGCTTTCGCCAACGAGGAATGCGCTGGCGCCGGCCCGCGCCAGCCGCGTGATGTGGCACGGCGTGAAGATCCCGCTCTCTGAAACAATAATGCGGCCTGGCGGGACCAGCAGTGCAAGCTCTTCGGTTGTTTCGAGATGCGTCTCGAACGTGTTGAGATCGCGGTTGTTGATTCCGATCAGCCAGGCGTTCAGCATAAGCGCGCGCTCGAGTTCGTCCTGATTGTGAACCTCGACAAGCACCGACATATCCATGGCTCGGGCGGTCGAGAAAAGCTCGCTTGCAAGCCCGTCGGAGGTGTATGCCATGATGATAAGGATGCAGTCGGCGCCTATGGCGCGAGCCTCCGCGACCTGATAGGGATCGACCATAAAATCTTTGCGAAGAACCGGCAGGCGCGTTGCCTTTCGCGCCGCGACCAGCGCTTCGGGCGAGCCTTGGAAGGACGGGCCGTCTGTCAGAACCGAAAGACAGGCCGCTCCTCCGCGCTCATAGGCCTTGGCTATTGCCGCGGGATCGAAATCTGGACGGATCAACCCGCGGGAGGGGCTTGCCTTTTTCACTTCCCCGATGAGACCCGGTTCCGCGCGGGCGCATTTTCTCGACAGGGCGCCAAAGAAGTCGCGCAAACACGGCGCGGCGGAAGCCCTCTCCTCAAGCTCGGCCAGAGGCGTTCTTGCCTTGGCGGCTGCGACTTCTTCCTTCTTGTAGGCGACAATGCGGTCGAGAATGCTCATAGCGCCACCGTTTTTTCTAATGCTCTCAGGTACGGGCTGTGGCGCCCATCAGATCGCAGAACACCGCCATCGCTCAAGCGTTTTCCATAGCGAGCATTCGAAGATTGCAATTTAACATTACTTTGCATCGACCGCTAATTCTGGTTGCGCAGCGGCATCCGTGCTCGCCAAGATCAGAGCATCGAGCGCTTTCTGGGCCCCGCCTCTGTCGATCGATGCGGCGGCAAGGCGCGCGCCTTCTTTGAGAGAAGCGGTCTTCCCCGCGATGATAAAGGCGGCGGCCGCATTCAGGAGAACGATGTCCCGAAATGGCCCAGGCTTCCCGCGCAGAAGGTCCCGCATAGCAATGGCGCTGTCCTTGGGCGATCCCCCCTCCAGATCAGACAGGCGCGCTGTAGGCAAACCCGCGTCGCTTGGATGAACCTCAAAGGAAGAGAACCTGCCGCCCCTTAGTTCGATCACGCGGCTGACGCCAGTCGTCGAAAGCTCATCCATACCGTCGGCCCCATGAACGGCCCATACATGTTCCGCCCCACTCCGCTTTAGCACCTCCGCCATCGGCATCAGCCACGCATCCGAATAGGCGCCGATCAACTGCCGTTTCGTCCCCGCTGGATTGAGAAGCGGTCCGAGAAGATTGAACATCGTCCGGAGCTTGAGGCCCTGGCGCACCGAGGCCGCATGGCGCATTGCCGGGTGGTGGGTCGGCGCCCAGAGAAAGGCGAGGCCGGCACGCTCGAAACATTGCGCGATGCGCTCTGAAGGCATCTTGATCGTGACGCCCAGCATTTCGAGCACATCCGCCGCGCCGGATTTCGAGGACACCGCCCGGTTCCCGTGCTTTGCCACCGGAACGCCCGCGCCAGCCAGAACAAACGAGGCCGCCGTTGAAATATTGAACGTGCCCTTGGCGTCGCCGCCCGTCCCAACAATGTCGATGGCCCCTTCGGGAGCCGCCACAGGCATCATGAGCGTCTTCATGGCAGCGACTGCGCCCGCGATTTCGTCGACCGTCTCCCCGCGCGCCTTCAACGCCACGAGAAATCCGGCCAATTCAATGTCGGAAACAGCCCCCTGCATGATGCAGGTAAACGCCTCTCGCGCCTCCTCCTCGGAAAGCTGGGATCCTGACGCAGCTTTCTCGAAATGAGGCCGAAATACAGCGGAGAGGCCGGCCTTGGGCGTATTTTGCATCGTCTGGCTCAAGCCACGGGCGCCTGCCCGGAGGCATGCTCAAGCGCTGGCGGAACGAGTCCCTGTTTTCGCGGCGACCAGCGCACGCCTGCCAGCGTGAGGAAGTTCGCCAGGACCGCGTGACCGTTCGCGCTCGCGATGCTTTCGGGATGAAACTGAACGCCGAACGCCGGCTCGCTGCGATGCTCGAGCGCCATGATGAGGCCATCGGATGTGCGCGCCGTCACCGTAAGGCAGGCAGGAAGAGTATCCGCCTCAACAATAAGCGAATGGTAGCGCGTCGCCTCGAAGGCGTTCGGCAACCCTCGGAAGAGGCTCGTTCCCTCGTGGTGGATTTGCGAGAGCTTACCATGCATCAGCACCGGGGCCCGGATCACGCGCCCTCCAAATGCCTGCCCGATAGTTTGGTGGCCCAGGCAAACGCCCAGTAGCGGAATGCGCTTCTTGTTCTCCTTCACGAGGGCAAGGCAGATACCGGCCTCGTCCGGCGTGCACGGACCCGGCGACATAACGATCGCGTCGGGCTTCTCCTCCAGGACCGCTGCCGCCGTTTTCTCGTCGTTGCGATAGACGCGCACATCGACGCCAAGATCGCCAAAATAATGGACGAGATTGTAGGTGAAGCTGTCGTAATTATCGATGATCGTAATCACTGTTTTTGTCCTCGGCCCGCAGGCGGAAGTGTTTTCGGCGACATGTACAGCACGACATGTCCGGTCCCCGGCTGCAAATCCTTCCAAAGCTCTTCGTCAAACTCCAGCGTCACAACAGAAGCTGTCGGCAATTTGTCCTTGAGTTGCTGCCGCTCTCTGCCGCTGACCGAAAGCATGACTGCAAAGTCTTGCATGCCAGGGTTGTGGCCGACGACCATGACGTGGTCCGCATCCTCCGAAACCTCTTTTAGAACATCGAGAATGGTTTGCGCGCTCGCCTCGTATAACCTTTTGTCGAGGCGCACTTTTGGCGGATTATCCCACGCTTCGGTCGAGGCGAGCGAGAGCGTCTGGAGCGTGCGCACCGAAGGCGAGCACAAAATCAGGGTGGGGCGCAAATGGCGTTCGCGCATCGCCACGCCCATTTTCGGCGCGGCTTTGAGACCGCGATTCGCCAAGGGGCGATCGAAATCGCGGATGCGCGGATTGGCCTTCTCACCGGACTTGGCGTGGCGAAAGAGTGTCACCGTCTTCATTGGACAACCCTACTCCGGCGCTACTGTCCCCGGCCCGCTCGTCCGGCAAACCGCACCGCTTCTTCCGCAGCCCGGAACAGCGCACGGGCCTTGTTCTCGCATTCCGCCTGCTCAGATGCGGGAACGGAATCTGCCACAATGCCTGCGCCGGCCTGAACGTACATCACGCCATCTTTCACAATGGCGGTGCGAAGCGCAATGCAGGTATCCATTTCCCCGTTCGCGGCGAAGTATCCGATGCAGCCCGCATAGATCCCGCGTTTTTCAGGCTCGAGTTCGTCGATGATCTCCATGGCGCGCACTTTCGGCGCACCCGATACGGTGCCTGCCGGAAAGCCGGCCATAAGGGCATCGATAGAGTCATGTTTCGCATCGAGCCGCCCCGCCACATTGGAGACGATGTGCATGACCTGGCTGTAGTACTCGAGGAAGAAGCTGTCGGTGACGCGCACCGAGGATGTTTCCGCGACACGGCCCACATCGTTGCGGCCGAGATCGAGCAGCATCAAATGCTCGGCGCGCTCCTTCGTGTCGGCGAGAAGCTCGGCGGCGAGGCGCTTATCCTCTTCCGGCGTCGCGCCTCTGGGCCGCGTGCCCGCGATCGGCCTGATTGTAATCTCACCCTCGCGGACTCGGACCAGAATTTCTGGGCTGGAGCCGGCAACAGCGAAGTTCCCGAAGTTCAGGAAATAAAGGAACGGCGCAGGATTGATCCGCCGCAAGGCGCGGTAAAGAGCAAAGGGCTGCAGATCGAACCTCGTGGCGAACCGCTGCGAAAGCACGACCTGGAAAATGTCGCCTGCGCCGATGTAGTCCTTCGCTCGCGAAACCATGCCCACGTAGTCTTCCGGCGCCATGTTCGATGTCGCCGACGCGAACACGGCTTCGAACTCGTTGACGGAGGAAGCGTGTGCGCTTTTCGTTTCCAGAGTATCCTGGATCCGCGTCAGCCGGTCGATGGCGCGAGAATACGCTGTTTTGGCGGAGATAGTCTTTTGCGGCCGGACGGTGGTGACGATTATCATCTCGTCCTTCACGGCGTCGAAGATGACCATGATCGTAGGCCGCATTAGAAGCGCATCGGGCACGCCGACGGGATCAGGCTTTTGCGTGGGCAGGCGCTCGACGAGGCGCACCGTGTCATAGCCCAGATAGCCAAAGATACCCGCAGACATCGGCGGCAGATGCTCAGGGACATCGACACGGGATGCCTTTAGAAGCGCTCGCAAGGCGCTCAAGGCGCCTCCCTCGCATGGGCGATACGCCGACATGTCCTCGAGGGGTGAGGCGTTGATTTCCGCGCGATTTCCGTGCGCGCGCCACAGAATGTCGGGGTCGAGGCCGATGATGGAGTAGCGGCCGCGCACCGCGCCGCCCTCGACAGATTCAAGGAGAAAGGAATAAGGGCGATCGGCCGCGAGCTTCAGCATCGCCGCAACTGGCGTCTCAAGGTCCGCGACAAGGCGCGTTGAAACAAGCAGGGGCTCACCTGCGTTGTAGCGCGCGGAGAACTCGGAAGACGAAGGGTCAACCTTCATTGGATTTGCGATCTCGTGAAGTTGCGTGTCCTTGGCTCAATCAACGCAAAGAGACATGCCATCGAAATCTATTCACCGCCTTCATAGGAGCCCCCTGAAACGGCGGAGAAGTTCTTCTGGTCAACAGAGACGCCGGCCGTCTTCATGATACCGCCCAGATATCCCGAATAATTATCCTCGGCGATTTGCTTCCCGAGCTGCTGCTCCAGCCCGCGAGCCTGAACCTCGTTGAGCGACGCAGGCAGCGTTATTTTCTCAACCTCGAATATGACGCGGGACTCGCCTTCCGAGGCTGATCCCGCTCCATGCTCGTTGAGCGTAAAAGCCTGCGCAATAGCGGCCGGCGGGATCCCCCCTTCCGATCCCTCGCGCTTCAAAGGCTCGCTTGTCTTGACCTCGGCGCCAACGCCTTTCGCGACATCGGCGATCGGCTCGCCGCGGTTGAGGCGCGCCACAAGATCGCGAGCCTTCTCGGCCAGCCTGGTTTGGATCTGTTCTCTGCGCCACCCGGCCTCCACATCAGCCTTCACCTCATCAAGCGGCTTCTGTCTGGGCTTCACGATGTCCTGCACTTCATACCAGGCATAGCCTCCGCTTGGCAGGCGCAGGGCTTCGTTTTCGACCCCGACATCGGACTTGAATGCTGCTTCGACCAGCGTTGCGATTGGAATGCCAGGCAACTCGATGGCCTTGCCATCCGCGCCTTTGCCCGTGCGGTCAAACGTGACGACCTCGAGTGGAAGATTAAGCTTCTTTGCGCTGTCGGCAAGCATCACCCCGGTGGCGCGGTCCTCTTCAAAAGCCTTGATGAGCCTGGCATTTTCTGCCGTGGCGCGAGCCTTCACGAGATCGGCGCGGATTTGCTCCTTGACCTCATCGAACGTCTTCTCCTGGCCAGGGATGACCTCTAGAACGCGCATGATCACCGTGGAGAGCGGGCCATCGACGGGCCTGCTGACCCACCCTTTGTCCGTTGTGAAGGCCTCCTCGACAATGGCGGGGCTCGTAGCGAATTTCTGGGAGAACTCCTTCTTGGACACAAGCCCGATATCGAGTTCAGGCTGTTTGAAGCCTGCCTCCTTGGCCACGTCGAGGAAGTCCTTCCCGGATTTCAGCTCCTGGTAGGCGGCAGTGGCGGCCGCTTTTGTCTTGAAAGGAATGAGTTCGATCTTCCGGCGCTCGGGAACAGCGTAATTGGCGGCCTTGGCTGCGTACTCCGCCTTGATATCGTCTTCGGAAACGCTGATTAGGCTCGCGACAGACTGCGGCGTGATGGCGAGGACGGCGGCTTTTCGCAGTTCCGGCGCCATGAACTGCGCCTTGCGCTCATCATAGTAACTCTTCAACGTCTCTTCGGACGGAGCCTCGATCGCGCCTGCCGCGTCGGCTCGGAGGGTAAAGTAAGCAAGCGTCCGCTGCTCATTGCTGTATCGGTTATAGGCTTCCAGCAAAGCCTTCGATGGGATGCCGCTCTTGTCAAAAATGCCCTGAATCTGCCGCCGGATGAGATCGCCCTTGTATTCCTGCTCGAAGAATGGGGCGGCATAGCCGATCTGCTGCAAGAACTGTTCATATTTCTTCGGGCTGAAGGTCCCGGGAGGATCCTGGAACATCGGCGTGTTGGTGATGGCCTGCCGCAGGCCAGCCTCAGACAAACCAAGCCCTAGTTTCTGAGCATCGAGATCAACCGCTGCATCCTGGATGAGCCCCTGTAGAACCCGGTTGGGCAAACCGAAAGCTTTCGCTTCCTGAGCGGGGATGCGGCGTCCGGCCCTTTGGCTCAGATTCTCGATCACCCTCTGATAGGAGCGGCGGAATTGTTCAGGAGTGATAGCCTCGGATCCGACCTTCGCGACGGTCTGGTGCCTGTAGCGGTCGAAATAATTGTTTCCGCCCATGCTGATCGCAAACGCGCCAATGAGAATGGCGAACATAATGAAAGCAGCCGCTTTCCGAAGCATTTGCATCATGGGAGGTGTGTTTCCCTTACAGGCTTAAGGTAAACCGGGCCTTGATTCCGGCGGGCATTTCTTGCAGGGTCCGCGTTGGGGTAATTTAGAGAATAAAAACGTGCGCGCAATATCAAGATTTGCGCTGATAGGACGCTTCAACAAATTCGTGGGCGAAGCCGCCATAACCAAGGAGATGAAATGACGGAACCGAAACTTTACGTCGCAGGCAATTGGAAAATGAACGGATTGCAGGCGGACCTCAAGGAAATCGAGTCGATCAGGGACGGGATCACCTCTACCGGACCGGATGTCGCGATCTTTCCACCCGCGACGCTTTTGCATCAAGCGGCGTCGCTGGCTAAGGGATCGCGGGTGGAAATCGGCGCGCAGGACTGTCATGGTCAGCCAAAGGGAGCGTTCACGGGTGACCTCTCAGCGCCGATTTTGAAGGACACCGGGGCCACGGCCGTGATCATCGGCCACAGTGAGAGGCGGGCCGGCCATGGCGAGACGAGCAGTGATGTGCACACAAAAGCCTTAGCGGTACTGAAGGCGGGACTGAAAGCCGTCATCTGCATCGGCGAGACCAAGGACGAGCGTGTCGCGGGGCTTGCAGCCGAGGTGTGCGCCCGGCAACTCGCGGGGAGCGTGCCGGCAGAAAGCACGCCCGATACCGTTATCGTCGCCTATGAACCTGTATGGGCGATCGGCACCGGTTTATCCCCTACAATACCGGACATAACCGCCATTCATGAGGTCGTGCGAAGTGAACTCCACAAGCGCTTCCCTGAAAGCGCTGGCAAGCGTTGGCGCGTGCTTTACGGCGGATCCGTCACAGCCGCGAACGCCGCATCGATCTTCGAGAGCGACGAGGTTGACGGCGTTCTCGTCGGCGGCGCCAGTTTGACCGCGGCTTCTTTCCTTGCGATCATCGCCGCCGCCAAGGCAGCCTCGGAGCGGCGTTCGTCCGCAAAATCTGGGACAGCTTAATATGACCCCATCGGCGCCCTCTCATTCCCGGTTATCTCGTTTTGCAGCATATGCGCTTGCCTTAAGCGCTCCTGCTCTTCTCTCGGTTTGCGCAGGCGCATCCCCCTTGGACAAGAGCGCCTGTGCAAAACTCGCCCAGGAGTTGCAGAATTTGAGGGCGCTCGATGTGGATAAGCTCATGGAAAACGGACCGGCCTGGGCAGCCGGTCACCTTTCGCCGGGCGATCTCGGCCTGGTCCGGCAATATATTGATCTCGATGAGCAGATGAAGTTCCGGTGCTCCGCACCGGGTTCTCTCGTGCATCTGAAACACCTTGAGGACGAAGACGAAGATAATGGCGCAAAGCCCGCCGATGCCGCATCCGGCGCGAAGGATCGCAGTGAAAGCGCTCCCGCCAAGCCGCCCAAACCCAAGGCGGCCAAGGCGCCCGAGAAGGCGAAGCGGCCCGCCGAAGCCAGCTCCGCCAGCTCACGCTAGCTGGTAACCCGGCTTTGACGGCTTGACTTGCCGCCGAAACCAGTCATGTATGACGACAACTTCCCCCAATTTCGACCGGTAGAAAGTCTATGGGCACCATCCTTCTTGTCGTTTACATCGCGGCCGCGATCTCGATGATCGTGCTCATCCTTCTCCAAAGGTCTGAGGGTGGCGCACTCGGTATGGGAGGCGGTGGAGGCGGCTTGGTGACCGGTCGTGGCGCGGCTAATTTCCTGACGAGGACGACCGCGATTCTCGCCGCGATTTTCTTCCTGGCGGCGATTGGGCTTGGCATGCTGGGGCATCGGGCTCAGCCGTCTTCGGCCGTGGTCGGAGCCCCGGCAAAAGCACCCGCCGGGGAGAGCACACCAGCCTCAGAGGGCGCGCCTGTAGAGAAAGCGCCGAGCAGCCTACCCGAGCTCAAGCTGCCCAGGCTCAAGCCGGAAACGGCTCCGTCCCAATCGTCCAGCCCTGCAACTTCCGCGCCGGCCCCGGCCGCCCCAGCGCTGCCACAGCCTCCACAGTCGCAATAAGCGCACATGCGGAAAGATCAGCCGCTCGCCTGCGGCCGATGTCACCGTTGAAAACCGAGAGCTTACCCTTTCGCTGGGTCGAGCAAAGCATTACCTTTCGAGTCCATGGCGCGATACATCTTTATTACCGGCGGCGTGGTTTCCTCGTTAGGTAAGGGTTTGGCCTCGGCCGCGCTCGGCGCGTTGCTGAAGGCAAGAGGCTATTCCGTGCGGCTTCGCAAGCTCGATCCCTACCTGAATGTCGATCCCGGGACGATGAGCCCCTATCAGCATGGGGAGGTTTTTGTTACCGACGACGGCGCGGAAACCGATCTCGATCTTGGTCATTACGAGCGTTTCACCGGCGTATCCGCACGCCGCAACGACAACATCACGACCGGCCGGATTTATCAGGACGTGCTCTCTGCCGAGCGGCGCGGAGATTATCTCGGCGGCACCGTGCAGGTCGTTCCCCACGTGACGAACGCCATCAAGGATTTCATCCTGACGGGCAACGAAGAAGCCGACTTCGTGCTGGTCGAAATCGGCGGCACCGTCGGCGATATCGAAGGACTTCCTTTCTTCGAGGCGATCCGGCAACTCGGCAACGAGCTGCCGCGCGGAAGAGCAATCTTCATTCACCTGACGCTCCTGCCCTTCATCCGTGCGGCGGGCGAGCTAAAGACAAAGCCCACGCAGCATTCCGTAAAAGAGCTCCGGTCTATCGGCATCCAGCCGGACATCCTTCTCTGCCGCTCCGAGCATCCAATCCCGAAATCCGACAGGGCCAAGATCGCGCTTTTTTGTAACGTCCGCGAAAGCGCCGTGATCCAGGCGCTCGATGTTCACAACATTTACGATGTGCCACTTGCCTATCACAAGGAGGGCCTCGACCGGGAGGTTCTGGCGGCGTTTGGCATCGACGATGCGCCTCAGCCCTCTTTGGAAGTCTGGCGCGAAATCTCCCATCGCATCGAGCATCCCGATGGCGAGGTCTCAATCGCAATCGTCGGGAAATACACAAATCTGAAGGACGCGTATAAGTCGCTGATTGAGGCGCTGACGCATGGAGGCATCAGCCAGGGCGTTCGCGTTAACATCAATTGGCTCGATGCCGAGCTGTTCGAGAAAGGCGATCCTAGCGCGCATCTTGAAAACATTCACGGCATCATCGTGCCCGGCGGCTTTGGCGAGCGCGGCGCCGAGGGAAAGATCGAGGCCGCCCGCTATGCCCGCGTGAAGAAAGTGCCTTATCTCGGCATCTGTTTCGGCATGCAGATGGCGGTGATCGAGATGGCGCGGCACGTTGCGGGCATAAATGGCGCGAGTTCGACCGAGTTCGGCCCTGCCGCCGAGCCGGTCGTCGGCTTGATGACCGAGTGGCTGCGGGGCGAAACGGCTCTGCAGCGGAACGCTGCCTGCGACAAGGGCGGCACGATGCGGCTCGGAGCCTATGAGGCTGTGCTCGCGAAGGGCAGTCAGGTCGCGCGCATCTACAGCCGCGAACGCATCAGCGAGCGCCATCGGCATCGCTACGAGGTCAACATCACCTACCGCGATCGGCTGGAGAAGGCCGGTTTGCGGTTCTCAGGCATGTCGCCGGACAAGAAGCTGCCGGAAATCATCGAGATACCGGGCCATCCCTGGTTCATCGGCGTGCAGTTTCATCCAGAACTAAAGTCGCGCCCCTTTGATCCCCATCCGCTTTTCTCATCTTTCGTGGGCGCCGCTGTCACCCAGAGCAGGCTCGTTTAGAATGCCCGTCGAACCCAACCCCATCGTGGAGGCCGGTGGCGTTCGCATCGGCAATGCTCTGCCGCTCGCGCTTTTCGCCGGTCCGTGCCAGCTCGAGAGCCGGGCGCATGCCCTCGAAATGGCGTCTGCGCTAAAAGAGATCGCTGCGCGCCTTGGCATCGGCCTTGTCTTCAAGGCATCGTTCGACAAGGCGAACCGCACAAGCGGCAAGAGCGCCCGCGGCATCGGGCTCACGGCGGCGCTCCCGATCTTCGCGGAGATTCGCGAAACGCTTGGCCTTCCGGTCGTCACCGACGTTCACGACGCCTCGCAATGTACGCCCGTGGCCGAGGCGGTGGACGTGCTGCAAATACCGGCGTTCCTGTGCAGACAGACCGATCTGCTCATCGCAGCCGCCGAAACCGGGCGCGTGGTGAAGATCAAGAAAGGGCAGTTTTTGGCGCCCTGGGACATAAAGAATGTGGTCGCCAAGGTGCTTTCGGCCGGGAACGCCAACCTGATCGTCACGGAGCGCGGCGTCAGCTTCGGCTACAACACGATCGTATCTGACATGCGCGCGCTTCCGATCCTTGCTGAGACAGGGTGCCCAGTTGTCTTCGACGCCACACACTCCGTGCAACAGCCCGGCGGACAAGGCGCGGCCAGTGGCGGCGAGCGCCGTTTCGTGCCGGTGTTGGCGCGCGCGGCGGTGGCGGTTGGCGTCGCCGCCGTCTTTATCGAAACGCATCAGGACCCCGATCGCGCTCCTTCCGATGGGCCGAACATGCTGCCGCTTTCATCGATTGAAGCGCTGTTGCGGGAGCTTCTGGATTTGGACAAGCTTGCGAAGGCGAGAACAGTCACCCTGTGAGGGTTTACGATCGGTTAAAATTGGTTTTGTTTCGTAAAAAGGCCCCATAGGTAAGCAAGTAAATACTTTTTATGCGACCAGCGGCGGGACGTCAGTGACTTATGGCGGTTCCTATGGCCGGTCCGTCAATTTGCAGCTTCGGTTTTCAGAGCCGTTTCCTTGCTTCGCGGAGCGCGGATGATCGTGATCGACATCGGCGGCAACGTGACGGAAAGCGGCTTGGCGCTCTCGGTTCGGTTCTTGGCTGGAGGGTTCGAAAACGCAGGTTGGCCGTCGTCCTTGTTTTCTTTCCACCGATATTGAACGGGCGAATACTGAAAGATCTCGTGGGGCCCCAGCCATCCGCTTTGAGGGGAGCCGCCACTTTCAAATAAGGCCGAGATTGTTTGTGTCCGCGCAGGGTCCTTGTTGAGAACAAGCAGAGCCCAAAGATCATCGGGGCGGCGAACCGCATAAGCCGCAAGCGTGGATGGCTGATCTTTCGGCGCCCCGATGCGCACCGGATAAAGCCTGTGCTCGCCATCGGCGCCCCCGAAGAACTCCTTTGTCAAAAGCTGCGCCCCATAATAGGTCGGCAATTTCCAGCTGGCCTGCTCTCCCGGCCTCTGCTCAAGCATCATGAGATTGCCCCAGGTTTCGCACCTTGCCCCATCGAGGATGGGCTCACCCGGCTCCATGCCATAAAGATAGGCCGTCTTAACACCCTCCATGAACCACTGCAGCACGATCTCCGCATTCAGGAGCGCAGCCGGCAGTTCCACCTCCGCCTGCCCCGCGAAGGAAGAGTAGCCATATTCGGTGATGATCCAGGGGATGTCCTTGGGCACGCCGTCCTGCTCGAGCCGCCGAAGCGTCTGAGCGAGGAGTGCGGGGTGACGAACGAGTTGTTTCGGCGGCGTTTCCTGGCAAAGGTCATCGAAGGGGTACCACTCGAAAGAGAAAAAACCGAAATCGGCCAGTCGCTGGCGGCTTTTCAAATAGGATAGGAAACGGCCCATCCAGGAGGTCTTGCCCTCGTTATCCGGGATGCTGTTCCAGCCATCCACCTCGGACTGGAAGCCAGGTCCGCCCAAGACGAGGCCAGGATTTTCCTTGCGGATGGCGTCGGCAAACTGCACGAACAGCGCGCCATAATGCTCGGGCGATATGTTCTGGCCGTCGGGCTCCTCGCCGAGTTCCATCTGCCTGACATCGTAGCCGCGCTCTTTCAGGAAACGCACCTCCGCCGCCACATTGCCGGGCGTGTCATAGAGGAGCCCGGCCGGCATCAAAATCGGCCTTCCATGCGCCAGGCCGGACCCTATTAAGCGATCGATGCCGGGCTGCTCGATATCCGGGTCGCGGTCTGTCGCGCGGTGCCAGGGATCGGTCGAGGACGTCACGATTTCGCTCTGCTTCTTCCCGTCGCGCGCATGCGTCATAGCATCCGCAAGAGCGCCATTGGCATCGATGACGCCCGCGTATAGCTCGCGGATGGCGAAGCCGAGCCGGTCGCGCACATCGGTGGACCCCGCCGGAGCCGTTCCCGAAGCATTCTTCAGAAGGATGCGAATATAAGCCGACTTGATTGGAGTGTCGCTTAGGCGAAGCAAGGCATCGCCACCGACTGCCCCCTTGACCTCGCCGTGAGGAAACATGCGCCAGCGGCCGCGCAGCATATCCTTGTAGTATTCGGCGGGTTCGCCCTCCCAATACTGAACATCGTAGTCGACCGCGTAGGGCTCGGCCCAAAGGATACGCAACGCGTTGACGGGCACGTCTTTCCGAAAATTGATGAGAACCCATTGGGGATAGAGCGCGTTGTCCTCTCCGGCGTAAAACGCGTCAAGGTAGGGGTTGCTCTTCCAGAAGCTTTCCAGATCGCCGTCCGAAAGGCGGGAGTAGCCGTCATGATTGGCCTGGTCCTTTGTATTGCCCCGGCGCGGAAGCCTGTAGCCGTTGGAAACCTGGATCGGTTTTTCGGACGTGGCGCTGGATGTCCAGTAGCCCTGGGCGTGGTCCGGGTCACTCCATATCCCCTGCTCGTTCCAGTGCCAGACTTCTCCCCCCAGTTCAGTGCGCAGGCGATAGGCAAGACTATAAAAAGGCGCCTCCTTGAGTTCCTTCAGCGTCTGGGGCTTGAATGTTAGGTTGCTCTCTTCGTGGTGATGTCCGTCGAGACCGCCTCCAAGCGCCTCGGAGGGCGTCACCGTGACGGCAGGTTTATCAGCCTCGATCACGAGAGCGGCGGTCTCCGCGGCGCTTGCCGGGCCGGTGATTACGGCTATTGCGGATAAAAAAATAACACAAAAAAGCGCCGCCCTTCGCACTGCCGCCCCGCCCCGGTTTAGAAGTTTATTTGACTTTGCGTATTTCTTAACTGCAACTCCGTCACCGGCGTCGCAAGCTCTCTTGCAAACCTAATCGACATCAAGATTTGCCGAGCAACCTCTCGTTCGCCTCGACGGCGCTCGATATTTCCTGTTTTTCCTTCTCGTTGCAGACTACCGGAGAAGGAACGGCCGCGTTTGACTTCGCATCGACAGCTTCCACCTTTCCCAGCAAAAGCTGGACGGTAAAAAGGTGCAGGGTGTTGATATACTGAAGCTGGCTTTCCGTCCATCGGCCGGTTTTTTTTTCCCGCAGAAGAAGCGCATCCCGGTTTGCGATCACCAGGTCTTGCAGTTCGCACTTGTGCGCGCGCGCCGTGAGGTGCGCTTCCCGGATGATCACCCTCGCATCGGCATCAGGAATAACAATTTTCGATGGATCTGATTTATCGATCTCAACGATAGCCTTGTCGCTTTGGGTAATCCTGGAGGGCAGCGACTGCCAAGCGAGCGCTTTTAGCGTTTTCAGTGTCTTATCGCTCACCTCGCCGGTTGCCTCTAACGGCTGCGCAGCGGCGACGGATGCACACAGGAGCGAAACAGCCAAACAAAAGGATCGTAGAATCATACCGGCTCTTAGTCCCAAGAATGAACGATAGCGTGGGCTGGAAGCGCCGATGCCCACAATTCATGGGGATTATGGAAAAGCAGATAAACCCGGCAAGAGAATGACTAGGTTGCATCGGTTTCAGGGCGACCCTGTGCCCGTCCAGGGGCCGCGGCGCAGGTTTTTGATGATGCCCCTTAAGGTGCGCACCTCCTGCTCGGTGGGCGCCATGCGAGTGAACATGGTCCTGATGTTGTTGACCATCGTGTCACGTTTCTCAGGGGGAAAAAGAAATCCGCACGCATCGAGTTCGCGTTCGAGATGCTCGAAAAAGCCGAGCAACTCGCGGCGTTCGGCGGGACGGCTCGCCTTGAAACGCTGGCCTGCCCCTTGCGGCGCGTCGGACAGCTGGCGGCCGAGCGACCGGGGATTGACGAGCTTGCGCCATTCATACGCGAACAGGAGAACGGATTGCGCCAAGTTCAGCGACGCAAATTCGGGATCGACAGGCGCGGTGACGATGACATCGGCAAGCGCCACGTCCGCATTCTCAAGCCCGGCCCGCTCTTTCCCGAAAAGGATACCGCATTTGAGCCTCTCCTCATGACGCTCGAACAGCGCCGCCGCCGCGCCATCCGGCGCAAGCACCGGCTTCGCCAGAAAACGGCTCCGGGCGGTGGTTGCGGCGACATAATTCAGATCTGCGATGGCGGCGGCGACTGAATCAAACAGGCTAGCCCCATCGATGACCTCGACGGCGAGCGCAGCCGACGCGCGGGCCGCCTCGTTCGGCCAGCCGTCGCGGGGCTTAACGATCCGCAATTCCCGGAGTCCGAAATTCGCCATGGCGCGGGCCGCAGCGCCGATGTTTTCGCCAAGCTGCGGCTCAACGAGAATGATTGCTGGTCCAGTAAAACACGAGCTTCTTATCGGCATACCGTCAGGTAAGCGATCGCGCCCATTCATTGTCAAGCAAAGGAAGGGTTTAAGGAAGGCTGCTCAGCATGTCCGGGAGGCGTCGCCCAATCTTACATTTGAGAACGGTCCGTTCAGCCGAACGATTTTGAGAGATTGTAATCGTCAATTACCTCGAGGTGTGCGCACGAAGATCAGGCGCAAGCGACTTCACTAAGTTGCTAACCTGTGTGTCAGACCGCTAACCCTTTTGTGTTCCGCTTTTTACTTCACCGGCTTTGACAGGGGTATTCTGGGTTGCTGTTCCGTATGCGGCAAGAGCCAGCAAGGCTGCAATGATTGCTTCGTGAGACATGCGGGGGCTCCTCTTTAGACAACGACCTTATAACGAGACTGGGCGCCTCCCTGTTCCCGCCGAAATCAAAAACCGCGGCTTCGAATCCCAGAAATCCTGTTGAAAAGCCTGGGATGCATTGCTAAGCGCTTGGCGGGCCGCGTGAACGCGTGCCTCTTCGCGCGGAAGGACCGTTCATGACCTACGATAATCTCGACCTGAAAGAGCTAATTCGCACCATTCCGGACTATCCGAAGGCCGGCATCATGTTCCGGGACATCACCACGCTGATCGGCCACGCTCAGGGCTTCCGCGCTTCGATCAGAAGGCTCGCTGAGCCCTTCGAGGACATGAAGGTTGACGCCGTGGCTGGAATCGAGGCGCGCGGTTTCATCGTAGGCGGCGCGGTAGCGGACAGGCTCAACACGGGCTTCATTCCGATCCGCAAGAAAGGCAAGCTTCCTTGGCGCGCCATCGGGCAGGATTACCAGCTCGAATACGGCACGGACATCATCGAAATGCATGAAGACGCCATCCAGCCAGGCGAGCGCGTCCTCATCATTGACGATCTGATTGCAACCGGTGGCACGGTGGAAGCGGCGGTGAAGCTCATACGGCGGGTGGGCGGCGTGGTCGTCGGCGCCGCTTTTATTGTCGACCTTCCGGAGCTTGGCGGGATGAAGCGGCTCGAAGCCGATCATCAGGTCCGCTCACACGCGCTCGTGGCCTTCGACGGCCATTGAAATCACGCTCTCCATGCGGGCTCACGCGGCCCGCACTGGAAGGGGCATAACGTTCTCGGCCTGTTTGCGCGGTTGAAGGGCGTTCGGCACGACGCGCGTCTTCGGCAGGATTACGGAAGCTTCCGTGCCCACGCCGACCTTGCTGCGCAGCTCAAAGCGGCCGCCATGCAACTCGGCAAGTCCGGTGACGATCGGCAGCCCTAAGCCTGTTCCCCCATCGCGCATTTTGAGCGCTAACGACCCCTGCCCGAAGGCGCTTAACACCCGCGCGATTTCCTCCTGGGGAATGCCGGGGCCGTTGTCGCGAACGGCCAGAATGGCTTCGCCGCTGGGCAGGATGCCGGTCCGAACAACGATGACACCGCTCTCCGGCGTGAATTTGATCGCGTTCGAAATCAGGTTCAGGCAAATCTGCCGGAGCGCGCGCTCATCGGCGAAGACGCGCAGCATTTCCGGCTTGAAATCGGTCACGACGCGCAGCTTCTTGGCCTGTGCGTCGAGCCGCAAAATCCGGATGCTTTCCAAGGGGATATTGCCGAAATCGAGCACCTTTTCGGAAAGCTCGTAGCGGCCTGCCTCGATCCTGGAAAGATCGAGTATCTCATTGATGAGCTTCAGAAGATGGTTTCCGGACTCATGAATGTCGCTGGCGTAGGACTTGTACGTTGCGTTCCCAACGGGACCAAGAACCTCATCCTTGATCATCTCGGAGAAGCCCATGATGGCGTTCAGCGGAGTCCGAAGTTCATGACTCATATTAGCTAGAAACTTCGATTTCGCTAAATTGGCTGCTTCCGCCTTGATGCGAGCCTCATCGGAAGCCGTTTTGGCTTGGCCAAGCTCATCGATGAGGCGGTCTTTCTCCGCACGGTAATCCAGCATCGAAAGAGCCGTGCGCTGTAAATTCTTCACAAGGAAGATGAAATAGAAGTGGATGCCGATGGCGACAACCGCCATGAGCCAATAGAAGGCGTCTCCCGTCATGAGGAACCGCAGCGCAAGGGCGCCCGTCACCGGCGCCGTGCCCGCATGAAGGATCGGCATGACCGAAGCGGCGAACAGCATCCTGATCGCTGTCACCACAGTCAAAGCCGCGAAAAGGAAGAAATAAGCGGCTTCGTTGTTGTGATGGAATTCGGTAAAGGCGATAGCCGCCCAGCACACGCCATAGAGGAACTCGGCTGCGGCAAGGTTCCGCTGCCACTGGTAAAGATCGACGGTTTCCCGAGGCTGCTTGCGAAACATGCGGCACAGCGCAAGCAGGATGCCTTCCGAAATGAAGATGGTGGCGAGCCATAAGAAAAGCTGGCGTGGATTCCCCCAGTTCAGCATCGTGACGGCGACGACGATCGCGAGAATGGGCACGGTCAGGGCCGCCACCCTTTCGTTACGCACGAACATCAGTAGAAGTTCGTAAGCGAAATCCCGATTGACCGTGGCGGTGGCCTCAGGGGCATGCTTGGCAACGGCTTTTTGCCTTTTGCTGCCTTGCAAAGCGAATTCGCGCCAGTTTACAGAGCCAGCAATACTCATCAACCCGGGATCCATTTCTGGAGAGACGTGGCGCACTTTGCGTCCTCAAACGCGCCAGTAAGGAGATGATTACTCAAAAGTGCTAATTTACGGTTGATGGAACGTTGACGTTCTTAAACGTAGCCTTACTTCCATGCGCTAGCGTGAAAGTCTTGCGATGTGGTTTAACAATGAAAATCCTGGATGAAAGACGGGCGCCGAATCCGCGCCGGGTGCGGGTTTTCCTGGCAGAGAAAGGGATTCATGTCCCTTTCGAGCAGGTCGATATCATGAGCGGCGCGCACAAATCGGCGGCTCTCGCCGAGGTCAATCCGGTCCAGCGCGTGCCGGTTCTAATCCTAAATGACGGCGCCGCCATCTCGGAGAGCATGGCGATCTGCCGTTATTTCGAAGCCGTTCAGCCGGACCCTCCCCTTTTCGGCAAGACGCCAATCGAGATCGGGATGATCGAGATGTGGAACCGGCGCGCCGAACTCAATTTCTTCCAACCCGTGGCTCAGTACTTCCGGCACACGAATCCGGCCATGGCTCATCTCGAAATCCCCCAAATCCCTGCCTGGGCCGAAGCGAACAAGCCGCGAGTGGCTGAGATCATTCGAATTTTGGACGAGAGATTGAGCGCCGCCCCATATCTCGCGGGAGAAGATTTTTCCGTCGCGGACATCACCGCCATGATAGCAACCGATTTCATGAAGCCTGCCCGCCTCACCATTCCGGACGAAGCCTTGCACTTCAAACGATGGTATGCGCAGGTGTCGTCCCGGCCCTCTCACAAAGCATGAGGCACCATGAGGCTCACGGTCCTAGGATGCAGCGACGCATTTAGCTCGGGTGGCCGCTATCACAGCTGCTACCTCCTCGATACGGCCCAAGGCCGGCTTATGCTGGACTGCGGCGCGAACTCGCCGCTGGCCCTGAAGCGCGCAGACATAGAAGTGGCCTCTATCGATGCTATCGTGATCAGCCATTGCCATGGCGATCACTTTGGCGGCGTGCCTTTCCTTCTTCTGGACAGGATGTTCGTGGAACGGGGGCCGAAGCCGGTCGAAATACTAGGGCCCCCCGGTATTGCAGGGCGCATGACTGATCTTTTTGAAGCGCTCTATCCTTCGCTTTCCAGCTTTCCCAAGGATTTCGAAATTCTCTACCGCGAACTTGAACCCGGTCAGACAAGTTCATGGCGGGGCATTCAGATATCGGCTCAGGAAGTCGATCATTATTCGGGTTCGCCTTCGCTTGCCTTGAGCATAAGCGATGGCGCGAAACGCTTTGCCTTCTCCGGGGATAGCGGCTGGTGCGAAGGGGTGATCAAGGCCGGCCGGGGAGCCGATCTTTATCTCATTGAATGCACAACGTTCAGCACAAAGACCTCGGTGCATCTCGACTATCTGACGCTTGCCGAGAAGTTCGAGACCATCAGGGCAAAGCGCTATCTGCTGACCCATATGAGCCCCGAAATGCTCGCTGCTGCCGATAAGATCGACGCCAGCCGCTGCATCCTGGCCGAGGATGGGCTTTCGGTTGTTATATAACAACCCAAAAAGGGTATTTTTTTCTATACATCAACCACAAATGCCTCTAAAATAGGCACCTTCCGCGTATGTGGGCGCGCGCTCCTAAAAAGATTTTCTGGACACGCCGATGCTCGACACAATGGACATAAAAATACTGACAATCCTCCAGGAGGATAGCACCCTACCTGTCGCGGAAATCGGGAAAAAGGTTGGATTGTCCACGACGCCCTGCTGGCGCCGTATTCAGAAACTGGAGCAGGATGGCGTCATCCAGCGCCGCGTTGCGCTCCTCGACCCGCAAAGCGTCAGCGCAGGCGTGACTGTATTCGTGGCCATTACGACAAATCAGCATAATGCTGCATGGCTCGAACGCTTCAACGCCGTGGTCACGAGCTTTCCGGAAATCGTCGAAGCCTATCGCATGAGCGGCCAGGTCGATTATCTGCTCCGGGTGGCCGTCCCCGACATTGCAAGCTACGACCGGTTTTACAAAGCTTTCATCTCGCAGATCGATCTTACCGATGTAAGCTCGAGCTTTGCCATGGAGCAAATCAAGTTCACGACCGCGCTGCCCCTTTCCTTCGCCGCGAAGGCGGCGGCCAAGCGCCCGCAGCAGGTGGCTTGACGGCTCGCCAAAATCGGCGTTCCTCAACACATCATGACCTTTACGATCACCCACTCCGCGCGTCCGGAATGGCGCAACGCGCGGCGCATCACCGTCAAGATTGGCTCGGCCCTGTTGACCGACCGGCCGACAGGCGCGCTGAAGCAATCCTGGCTGGAGGCGATCGGCGACGATGTCGCGGCGCTCAAAGCCGAGGGGCGCGACGTGATCCTCGTGTCTTCGGGGGCTATCGCGCTCGGGCGGCGGGCGCTCGGCCTCAATCCAGGGCCGCTTCGGCTTGAAGAAGCGCAGGCCGCAGCCTCGGTCGGGCAGATCAACCTGGCGCATGCCTATCAAACCGTTTTCCGCGAACGTGGGCTCACGACGGCGCAAATCCTCGTTACGCTTGGCGACACCGAAGAGAGGCGGCGCTACCTCAACGCGCGCAACACTATCGAAACTCTTCTCAAGCTCGGGGCGATCCCGGTCGTCAATGAGAACGACACGGTTGCGACATCGGAGATCCGCTATGGAGACAACGACAGGCTCGCCGCTCGTGTCGCCACCATGATGACGGCCGATTGCCTCGTTCTTTTGTCCGACATCGACGGGCTTTATACGGCGCCGCCCGCGCAAGATCCCAATGCCGAGCGGCTTGATGTGGTAACCGCGATCACGGCCGAAATCGAAGCCATGGCAGGCGACGCAGGCACGGTTCTATCCCGCGGTGGGATGATCACGAAGCTGACTGCCGCCAAGATTGCGGTTGCGGCTGGCACCCACATGGTCATCGCTTCCGGCAAGGAGTTGCATCCGCTTCGCGCGCTTGGCGAGGGGGCGCCCTGCACCTGGTTTCTCGCGGCCGCCAATCCTGTCACGGCGCGCAAGCGCTGGATCGCGGGCACGCTGGAGCCGAAAGGGGTCGTCGTGATCGACGATGGCGCGCGCGCTGCGCTTCAGGCGGGCCGAAGCCTGCTTCCCGCCGGCGTCAAAAGCGTCAGCGGCCAGTTCGAGCGCGGCGAAGCCGTCATCATCCGTGATGGATCGGGGCGGGAGGTCGGCCGCGGGCTGATCGCCTATACCGCCGAGGAAACGGCCCTGATCGCGGGCCGCAATTCCATGGAAATCGTCGCCACCCTTGGCTATGCTGGCCGGACCGCCCTTATTCATCGCGACGACATGGCGCTTCATCGCGACCTCGTTTAAAAACTTATCTGATTGGCCGACAAAATGACCTCCATTGCCGATTACACGCTCGATCAGCGCCTTTCGAAGACGGACCTGCTTGCTGTCGGGCAGAAGGCAAGAGCTGCCGCGAAAATATTGGCGCTCGCGCCGACAAGCCAAAGGAATGAGGCGCTCCGCGCGGCGGCTTCGAGCTTGCGGGCGCACATTGCGGAGATCCTGAACACCAATGCCGCCGACCGCAAGGCGGCGCGGGAGGCGGGCCGGCCTGAATCCTTTATCGACCGCCTGATGCTCACCGAAGCGCGCATCGAAGCCATGGCGCGCGGGCTGGACGAGATCGCCGCCCTGCCCGATCCCGTGGGCGAGGTCATCGCGGCGTGGGGGCGGCCCAATGGCCTGAAAATTTCTCGCGTGCGCGTCCCCTTGGGCGTCGTCGGCATCATCTATGAAAGCCGCCCCAACGTCACAGCCGACGCGGGCGGACTCTGCCTCAAATCCGGCAATGCCGTGGTGCTGCGCGGCGGCTCGGAATGCTTCGAAAGCAACCGCGCCATTCACGCCTGCCTTGTCAAGGGCCTGAAGGCTGCGGGGCTGCCCGAAACAGCCATCCAACTCGTGGCGACCACGGATCGCGACGCGGTGGGCCATCTCCTTGAGGGGCTTGGCGGAGCCATCGACGTCGTCGTCCCTCGTGGGGGCAAAAGCCTCGTTGAACGCGTGCAGAAGGAGGCGCGCGTCCCCGTGTTCGCTCATCTGGAAGGCATCTGCCATGTCTATGCGGACAAGGCGGCGGACTTTGAGAAGGCGCGCGCCATCGTGCTCAACGCCAAGCTGCGGCGCACCGGGATTTGCGGGGCGGCCGAAACCCTCCTTGTCGACGAGGCTGGCGCGCCTCGCCTTTTGCAGCCGCTCGTCACGACCCTGCTCGATGCCGGTTGCGAGGTTCGAGGCGATGACGCAACTCGCGCCGCCGATCCGCGCGCTCTTCCTGCCACCGAAGCGGATTGGGCGACCGAGTATCTCGATGCCATCATCTCCGTGAAAGTCGTGCCGGGCGTACGCGGAGCAATTGAGCACATCTCGAAATACGGTTCGCAGCACACGGACTCCATCGTCACCGAGGATGCCGCCACGGCTGAGACCTTTCTGCGCGAGGTCGATAGCGCCATCGTCCTGCACAACGCGTCCACGCAATTTGCCGATGGCGGCGAATTCGGCATGGGGGCGGAGATCGGCATCGCCACGGGGCGCTTCCATGCGCGCGGGCCGGTTGGCGTGGAGCAGCTCACCACCTTCAAATACGTCGTGCGCGGCGATGGACAGACGCGGCCCATATGACGATGCCGGGCTGGCTTTGGGATTCTGATTTGCGGCCTCCGCCGGCAGCGGACGGAATGCGGATCGGGCTTCTTGGCGGCTCGTTCAATCCCCCGCACCGCGCACACCGGCTCATCAGCGAAACCGCGCTGAAGCGGCTGAACCTCTCACAAGTCTGGTGGATCGTCACACCCGGCAATCCGCTCAAGGACAATGCGGACCTTGCGCCGCTTGCCGAGCGGATTCGTCTGTCGAGGGGCGTTACGCGTCACCCCCGTATCAAGGTCACGGCGTTCGAGGCCGCACTTGGCGCCGCTTACACGGCGCAGACGCTCGCCTGGTTGTATGAGCGTTTGCCGCGCGTGCGTTTTGTCTGGCTCATGGGAGCCGACAACCTTGCAAGCTTCCATCGCTGGCATGAGTGGCGCGCCATTTTTGAGATCATGCCGATAGCCGTGGAAGACCGGCCCGGATGGCGGCATCGGGCGCTGGCTTCCCCCGCCGCCGCCCGCTTCGCCCGGTATCGCATTCCGGAGGACAAGGCGGCGATGCTCCCAGACCTCGCGCCGCCGGCGTGGTGCTATGTGTCGGGGCCATTGTCGAAGCTCTCATCGACCGCGCTGCGCGCCCATCCGCGCGCCAAGGCCTAATCAACGCCCACGGCGCAGAACCCTGCTTACAGGCGAACTGGCTTTTTATGCGCCGTGCAAAGGCCGGCATCTTACTCAACCTCGGATCCGCTTGCATTCACCTCCGCAAAACTTGAGCCTGGATTTTATGAAAAAGCGCCTTGCTGAGACGTTAACGGCACTAAGCTATTGATTTTATCTATAAAAAACAGGATGGCGCTTGCGCCGCCGCGGCTCCGGGCGGCGCAGTCGCGGTTAACAGATAAAGCCTCAACATATTTAACGGACTTTTGCGCGTCCCAGTAAATGAAATAATTCCGGCATTAAATTAAATTTAATGGGCAATTTGTTAAGAATAAAATATCTAGCACTTTCAGTGCTTTATATTATTTCACCGCTGCCCGGTCAAAGACGCGGCGCTCCTCGGTCTCGCTGCGCGTAAACCAAATCCTAACCAAACTCATGACCAGAAATAAATCCGGCGCGCTCCTGTTAACCATCCCGGGATTAACCATGGGCGCGCGGCCCGGGCGGCAACGAATTCTTCACGATAATGGCGTGGCCTTCCTCACCCGACTGCGGAGCGCATCGCCAGCGAAGGCATAGCGGCCGCCAAAGCGGTTGCGCGCGCCGTGTCCCGCGACGCCGCCTTCCTTGAATTGGATGAACTGCTCCGGCTTGACGCCGGTGTCAGGCCCCCATTCGGCGCCTGCGCGCGGCGTAAGCGCGGCCGCAAGTATAATGCCAATGTTCGCTATATCCGGTCTGCTCGAAACTACCAATACTCTGCTTTCTCCGAGGCTTGGACATCATAGAGGTTGCATGAGCTGGTATATGAAGACTCCTCTCCTGAATTATGTTATCGTTTAGACCACTCATCCCGCAGGAGATC
>JBAVVQ010000016.1:0-8852 GCA_049697375.1 Rhodomicrobium sp. | reverse complement strand
TGCTTGGCGACTCCCTTGAGGGCGAGGCGCGCGACGTCGCACAACTCCATGCCCGACTTGCGCAGCGCTGCTTCGCCGATGGCCGCCGCGCCGTGATTCTGTCGGGCGGCGAGCTTACGGTGACAGTGAAGGGCAAAGGCCGCGGCGGCCCAAATCAGGAATACGCGCTTGCGCTCGCCATGGCGCTCGATGGCCAGAAAGGCATCGCCGCCCTCGCAGGCGATACCGAGGGCGCCGATGGCGGGACGGGCGGCGCCCACGACCCGGCGGGCGCGATCATGGATTGGAGCACATTAAGCCGCGCCGGCGCCCTTAATCTCGTTCCAGCCACATTTCTCGAGAATAACGACTCCACCGGATTTTTCCGGTTAACAAATGATCTGCTCGTTTGCGGTCCTACGGGAACAAATGTAAACGGCTTCAGAGCGATTATCGTCGATAGCTCGATCAGAGATTAGGGTGCGCGTCCGACTCACTTGATTTCTGGATTCCAGGGATGATTTTGCAACAACTCAACAAATCAGCATGGCCAGCGCGCGCCGCGACCGTGGTAGTTGCTTTTTGCGCTGTGCTTACAGCGCCCAGTCTCGCGAGCGCCGAACTCAAGCTTTGCAACAGCACGTCGAGCCGGATCGGCGTCGCCATCGGATACAAGGACAAGGACGGTTGGGTCAGCGAGGGCTGGTGGAACGTCGATAGCCAATCCTGCGCCCTTCTGATCCAGGACAAGCTTCGCGCTCGTTTCTACTACGTCTACGCCTTCGATTATGACAAAGGCGGCGAGTGGGGCGGCACGATCAACATGTGCACCAATGACGTCGAATTTACGATCAAGGGGATTGACAACTGCGACGGCCGCGGCTTCAAAAAGAGTGGCTTTTTCGAGGTCGACACCCAGGAACAGACGGATTGGACCGTGAAATTAACTGATCAATCAGAGCCTGCTCAGGCACAATCGCCAGTTGATAATTCCAATCAGACACAATCTCCTTCCCAGGCTGCCGCCGCAACTGCGCCTGGGACGCGACATAGATGAAACGCCAGCGGCGTACAAAGATCATAGCGACGATCGGACCTTCGAGCTGCCAGCCGGCTGAGCTTGAGAAGCTTGTCATCGCGGGGGCCGATGTTTTTCGCATCAACATGAGCCATTCAAGCCATGAGGATATGCGGACCTATGTCGCGGCGCTTCGCAAGCTTGAAAGCAAACTCGGTCCCATCGCCATTCTGGCCGATCTGCAAGGTCCCAAGCTCCGCATCAGCTCCTTGGCTGAGGGCCAGGTTCGGATCGAGAAGGGCCAGCGAATTGTCTTCGACGCCAATCATGCGCCCGGTACGAAAGACCGGGTCGGGCTTCTCCATCCCGAAATCTATGCGGCGGCCGAGCCGGGACATACGCTTCTGGTCGATGACGGGAAGCTGAATTTGCGGATCCTCGAGGTGCAGCCCGGCCGAATGATTGTCGAAGTCGTCACAGGCGGCATCCTCTCCAGCCGGAAGGGCGTGAATCTGCCTGACGCCATCCTGCCGCTTGGCTCCATGACGTTGAAGGATCGCGAAGATTGCGAGGCCGCAATCGAAGCCGGCGTTGATTGGATGGCGATTTCCTTTGTTCAGCGCGCTCAGGATGTTCTCGACGTCAAGGCGATTGTGCAAGGCCGCGCAGCCGTCATGGCGAAGATCGAGCGGCGCGCGGCCATCGTGGCGATAGAAGACATCCTCAACGAGAGCGATGGCATCATGGTCGCCCGCGGCGATCTTGGCGTGGAGCTGCCGCTCGAGCAGGTGCCGGGGCTGCAAAAGCAGATTTTGACCGCAGCGCGCGACCGGGGCAAACCCGTCGTCGTCGCGACGCAGATGCTGGAAAGCATGACCGCCTCGCCCGTGCCAACGCGGGCGGAAGTGTCCGACGTCGCCACCGCCGTCTTCGAGGGAGCGGATGCGGTGATGCTCTCAGCCGAGTCCGCGACGGGCGGCTATCCTGTCGAAGCCGTCGCGACCATGGATCGTGTCGCGCGGCAGGTTGAGAGCGATCAAAATTACGAAGACATTCTCCGCTTCCACAAGACCACGTCCCGGCAGACAACGGCCGACGCCATCAGCGCAGCCGCGGCGTCGATCGCAGGAACGCTCAAGCTCAAGGCCATTGTCTGTTACACCGCGACCGGAACGACGGGGATGCGGGTTGCCCGTCAGCGGCCGCGCCAGCCGATCCTGGTGCTGACGCACGTAAAGGAGACGGCGCGCCGCCTCAACCTTGTCTGGGGGCTGCACTGCGTTCAGACCACGGATCCGGCGAACACAGCGCAAATGGTGAAAGGCGCAGAAGCGGTCGCGCGGGCGGAAGGCTATGCCTCAAATGGCGACCACGTCATTGTCTGCGCCGGCGTCCCCTTCAAGAGACCCGGCACGACCAACATGCTGCGCATCTTCAAAATCGGCGAAACGCATTAGCGAAGGGCGCGCCAGCAAAGGGCGCGCCGCTCAATAGACAACGCCGGGCTCAGCCCTGCCGAGCCTTGAACCGCCGGACCTTCTTGTTGATGACGTAAAGCCTGCCACGGCGGCGCACGACGCGATTATCGCGATGCCGCGTGCGAAGGGTCTTGATCGAGTTCTTGATCTTCATAGCAAAATTCCAAGCGATCCACGCAGTCGCCGGTTGGGCCGGTGGATACGCAAGCCAATAAGTTGAGGTTTGCGAAGCGCGCAGGTCTGAAGCGCTGTCAGGCAGACTTGCTATCACGCTTTTTCACCGTTTCCAACCCTTTACCGTTTGAAAGAAAGATCGCAAGCGGCGCCGATCCCCATCAAATTGATGGCGACGGCAGGCGCGAGGAGCGCTATTGTCCCCAAGCCATGTTGTTTTCGTAGACGATGTTTTGCGTGCTCCGTTCCATGACTTTATCCCGCGTTTTTTTGGCCCTGATTATCTCGGCGGCAGCCGCGACGGCAGCGAGTGCGGCCTCCCCTCCAGCGGCGTGCGCCCAGGCAAGCTCCTCCGCCCGCGTTCCATCGCTTATAGGCTGGCAAAACCCGAAAGCAAGCAGCGGCGGTCTTTGCGATGCGGCCTCCGCCTTTCCCCGCCACGCTTCGCCCGATAGGGGAAATGCGCTCGCGCCGACGACCGTTCTGAACCCGTTTCTGCGGCCAGCTCAATGAAGCCTATCGCGCAGCGTCTTCCTTCGGATCCCCCGCGTGATGTGCTTCCCGGACCGCCGCGCCGCGTTCTGCAGCTCCGTGCGGAATTCGTCCCTCATCTCGTGAATCGACGCGATGACCGGCCCTGCTGGCAGCCCGAGCCCGACGAGCGACGCCTCGGATAGCTGAAGGCTTGCCTCGATGGTTTCGGGAACGGCATCCGTGACGCCGATCTCGTAGAGATGGCTCGCGTGAGCGGCATCGCTCGCACGCGACACAATGACGATGTTCGGCCGCACCGAGCGCGCGGCTTTAACAATCTCGTCGATGTCAGTGCGTCCGGTGGCGGTTACGATAACGGCCTTGGCGTGCTCGATCCCGCAGCTCTTGAGGAAAGCCGGATTGGCCGCATCGCCAAAGTAGACGTCGCGGCCGGAACGCCGATGTTCCGAGACGACGTCGGGGTCCTTGTCGCTCGCGATGAACGGAAACACATGCCGCTCAAGAAGCGAGCAAAGCACCTGCCCCACTCGTCCGTGGCCGACAACGATCACATGTCCCTGACACTGGCGCGGAACGGCGAGAAGATCGGGATCGTAACGCCTCTTCTTCTCAAAATAACTTATGCGCCTCCCGGCAGCGCCCAGCGCCGGGATGAAGGCCATGGACAGCGAAGTCACCGCAAGCGCAAAGCTCGAGAGATTCGCGCTTAAAAGTCCAAGCTGAGTTGCAAGGCCGATCCCCACAAAAGCGAACTCGCCTGCGGGACCAAGCAGGAGCGCTGTTTCGATCGCTGCGCCTCTTGGCGCCCCGAACAGCGTGGCGAGTCCGGCGAGCAGAACGGCCTTGATGAAAACCAGCGCCGCGATCGCTCCAAACACCAAGAGCGGGTGATTGATGATCTCACGGAAATCGATCTGCATGCCGACGGTAAAAAAGAAGAGGCCCAGAAGCACGCCCTTGAAGGGCTCGATCGCGATTTCGATCGATTTTCTGTATTCGGTTTCGGCGAGAAGAATGCCGGCGACGAAGGCTCCGAGCGCCATGGATAGTCCCGCGGAACTCGCCGCCACGCCCGTCGCCACAATGACAAACAATGTCGCGGCCATGAAAGGCTCGCTTGCGCCGGTGGATGCCACAAGCCTGAATAGCGGCCTCAGCAAAACGTGGCCGCAAATGACAATCAGGCCGAGGCCAAGAAGAGCGTTCGCAGCGGCCAAGGCGAGGACCGTCCAGACGGAGGCGCCAGTTCCCGCGCTGAGAATGAAGAGAAAAAGCAGAAGGGGCACGACGGCCAAATCCTGCGCGAGCAGAACGGCGAGGCTCGTCCGGCCAGCAACCGTCGCCAGACGCGCCTGCCCCGCAAGAACTTCGACCACGATGGCCGTCGAGGACAAGGCGAGACACCCTCCGATAATGATGGACGGAGCCGGTTCAACGCCAAGAAGCGCGGCAAGGGCCGCAATCGCCGCCGCCGACGCCACGACTTGTAAGCTCCCAAGTCCGAAAACAAGGCGGCGCATTGTCCGGAGCCTGCCATAGGAAAGCTCCAAGCCGATCATGAACAAAAGAAAGACCACGCCAAGCTCGGCGATGCCCGCAACGCCTTTGGCGTCGGATATCGTAAGCCAGCGAAAAAGCCCGAGTTCGCCGCGTAGCGAGCCGAGACCGAAAGGCCCCAGCAAAGCGCCCGCGCCAAGATAGCCGAGCACCGGGCTTATCCCTAGGCGGCCCAGGAGAGGGACGAAAACGCCCGCGATGCCAAGAACCACCAACGCATCGCTGTAGGCTCCGATGTTGGCCTGCACCGCCATGCCGTCCCTTTGTCATCCCTTACAAACGCGGTTCGCGAGCATCGCAACAACTCGCCTTCGAAGGCGCGGCCAGCACACGTAGCGCTCCCGGCAGCAAAAATCATACCAACTGTTGGGGATAGCTCAAGAGCAATCTACAACCAGATGTTGCGCAGCGGCTTCGGCGCGGATGGCGGCCGGCCGGTCTGCTTGATGGACGGTATTTCAAATACGATGTTTCTACAGCGCTTCGTCAGGCGAACAAGGGATTGCGACCATGCCGCGAACTCCCCACTCAGAAAGTCCAGCTGAAGGAACAACGTTACAATTGGATCATATCGTAGTGGCGTCTTTGACCCTCGAAGAAGGCGTTGCACATGTCGAGCGTCGTCTCGGGGTGATCGTGCCTCCAGGCGGTGAACATCCCTCAATGGGGACGCATAATCATGTGATGCGCCTCGGGGACGGGATTTATCTTGAGATCATCTCTCCGAACCCAAAGGTTCATCCGAAGCGGCCCCGGTGGTTCGGGCTGGATAGGGGCGAACTTCTCGCGCAGCTAAAATTGGCGCCTCGACTGATGACTTGGGTTGTCCGCGCCCCTGATCTTAGGGTGGCCTTGCAGACTATACCCGAGGCCGGGGAAGTTGTGAGGGCAAGCCGGGGCGATCTGTCTTGGCTGATTTCGGTTCCGGCTGACGGAGCGATGCCTTTTGACGGCGCGTTTCCAACGTTGATCCAATGGCCGGATCGCCCTCACCCGAGCGAATGGTTGACCTCGGCTGCAGGCTTCGGCGTTTGGAAGTCGCGCATCCGTACGCCCATCTCATCGGGGAAAGCCTTTCGAGCGATTTTGAGGATCGGCGCGTAGCGCTCGTGGATGAGGAACAGATGTGTCTTCGCGCCGAGATTATGACGCCCGCAGGCTTTCGTGAGTTGATCTGAGAAAAGCGCCTGTGAATTTGGCGAAGCCTCGGACCTCTGCTCAGCTTTGCGTGACCAGCGAGTTCTCCTTCAGGGGTTGCGCTTCAGCCCTGGCGGCGCCGCCGAAACCTTCCATCACGTGCGCGCCGAATGCCGCGTGGAATTTCCTGACGAAGTCCGGCTCCTCGCCCGGTATTGTGGGTGAACGCACGCCAAGCGCGTTGCGGACGTAATGATCCTGGAGATGCTTGAAACGGACCGGATAGGCTCTCGGCCAGGAATTGAATGTAATGACGAGCCCGTCGCCCTGAATGTAGTCCTCCTTTGAATCCTCAAGCGTCATCCTTGTGTACCCTCGCGACGCGTTACGCGCTCGCCAGATGAATTCGATGTCAGCGTCCTTGCTGGACGGGAAAAGGACATAGGTCGAATTGAAATCGTTCAGTTTCTCTCCGGGCGGACTGTAGGTGCGTCCGGCGACTTCGTACCTGCGCCGCCTCGCATTGTAGAAGATGTTGACGAAGGAATAGCGCACCTCGCCGTTGCGCCAAACAGCCTGAAGGTAGCGGCCAGCATAGCGCTCCCCAGGCATCAGCCTGCGCCGGATCGCGGAGGAACGATAGGCGAAATTCTTCCAATAAAGCGCCAGTAATGTCGCGAGGACGGTGAACGCCATCAGCAACAGGAGACGGAAGGCCTGCTCGCTGTGAAGACGCCGGTCGACGGCCCAGCTCATGATCCAGATGAGAGCGTCCCAAATGGCTTCGAACATGCATACTCCACGGTTAGCCGGATTTTCGTGAAAACACTCTGCC
The DNA here is from genome assembly GCA_049697375.1 of Rhodomicrobium sp. Lineage (GTDB taxonomy): Bacteria > Pseudomonadota > Alphaproteobacteria > Rhizobiales > Rhodomicrobiaceae > Rhodomicrobium. The sequence goes on along the minus strand of JBAVVQ010000016.1, from coordinate 2,179 downwards.
GTTCAAGACATAATTTGCTTTGGGCTTTTATTTGCCCAAGGCCGGGCGCGGCGCGTGCGGATGCTCGCCAGCTCGATTTACCAAAAGTTAAAGCGCTTTCTCCTATCAGCGCCACAGAGTTGAAAATGAGTGCAGGAGGCACTTGTGGGCACCAGAGAGGCACTTGTGGGCATTAGCGATGAAGCTTGGGCGGCAGCGGCCGCAAAGCGCTGCAAAGGATTGATTCACCTGCTCGGGATCGAAGAAGGGGAGGCAGGCGATACGAGCATAAAGGGACGGCTGACGGTCATCGGAAAACTCAAGGCGGCCAAGCGCGCGGAGATCGGGCGAGGTCAGACAGGTTCGTGGCTCTACGACGTCAATCGCCACTTGAGCATTTGCGCCTGCCTTCGAAGGGAATATGAGGCGCTCGAGGACATACTCGACAGCAGCAGACCCGCGCCAAGCCAATGGACACGCGCCAATAACGTGATCGAGTTGCGTCCGTGAAAACGGATGGAAACCTGAAGCGGGTCAAAGCTTTGCAGCGACCCGCCAGTCATCGCCCAGGAGCGCGAGGCTTACGCCGCCTAGCGCCGCGTCGTGTCAACAGACCCGTAGCGGGTTAAACTGGAGGCGGGGACCACTTTTCCCGCATGGTGACAAGCTCCTCGGCGAGCGTGGGATGGAGCGCGATGGTCGAGTCGAAATCGGCTTTGCGCGCGCCCATTTTCACAGCGATGGCGAGCGCCTGGATGATCTCGGCTGCGTCCGGTCCCAAAATATGCGCGCCGATCACCTTGTCCATTTCCGCGTCGACGACAAGCTTCATCAACACCCGCTCCGGCCGCCCCGTGAGCGTGTTTTTCAGCGGCCGGAAGCTCGTCTTGTAGATGTCGACCTTCCGGAACATCTCGCGGGCGCTTTCCTCGGTATAGCCGACAGTGCCGATTTCCGGCTGCGAAAACACAGCGGTGGGCAGATAGGCGAGATCGACGGGGTTGGGATTGTTCTTGTAGACGCCCTCGATGAACGCGACGCCATCGCGGATGGCGACCGGCGTCAGGTTCACGCGGTCGGTGACGTCGCCCACAGCGTAAATGCTCGGCGCCGAGCTTTGATAGAGGTCGTTCACCATGATGCGCCCGTTCCAGCCGCATTTGACCCCGAGCTTCTGCAGGCCGAGCCCAACCGTGTTCGGGCGGCGTCCGGTGGCGAACATAATTGCGTCGCCGGTGACGCGCCCATCATGGTTCGTGACCACCGATAAGCCCCCTCGCGTTTTCTCGATGGCGACCGGCTCTGTGTTGCAGGTGATCACGATGCCCTGACCCCGCATGATTTCCGTCAGACGCTCGCGAAGATCGTGATCGAAACCGCGAAGGATTTCGCCTCCGCGATAGAGGAGTTCGACCTCTAACCCGAGGCCGTGGAAAATGCCTGCAAACTCGATTGCGATGTAGCCCCCGCCGACAATCACGATCTTCCTTGGCAATTCCTCTAAGTGAAACGCTTCGTTGGATGTGATGGCGAGTTCCTTGCCGGGCATCTCGGGGACGAACGGATGTCCGCCTGTCGCGATCAGAATGCGCTCGGCGGTGACGGTGCGACTTTCGCTGACGATTTTGATCGTGTGCGGGTCCACCACCTCGGCGCGGCTCCGAATGACGGTCCCGCCCGCCGCCTCGACGCCGCTGCTGTAGAGCTTGCTGAGCCGGGCGATTTCCGCATCCTTGTTGGCGACCAGCGTTTTCCAGTCGAAGCGCTTCTCGCTGACGGTCCAGCCATAGGCGCGCGCATCGTCGATGGCGTGGCCGAGCTCGCTTGCATAAACGAACAGCTTCTTCGGCACGCAGCCGCGAACCACGCAGGTGCCGCCGAAGCGGTATTCCTCGGCGATGGCGGTGCGAACGCCAAGGCCTGCCGCAAGCCGCGCGGAACGGACGCCGCCTGAGCCTCCGCCGATGACAAAAAGGTCGTAATCGAATTTCGGCATGTTTTCCTTGCGGGAAGGGCTTGTTACGAAGCGATCAGAGCTACCAACCGGCTGGATTGTACCGGGATCGCTCGGGCGCAGGCATCATATAGTCGCAATGAGGTTGCGATGGAAATCATACGAACCGTCATAAGTCACGCCGAATCCAGTTGATTACTTCGCCCATCGGCGCCATTGGAGGCAAAAAGAATTGTTTATATATTT
>JBAVVQ010000015.1:0-1567 GCA_049697375.1 Rhodomicrobium sp. | reverse complement strand
GATGATGCGCGCGCCTGTCGCCGCGAAGGGATGGCCGTAAGCCAAGCTTGAACCCTTCACATTAAGTTTCGATTGGTCAACGGCCCCGAGCGGCTTGTCCTTGCCGAGCATCGTTTTGCAGAATTCGGGATCTTCCCATGCCTTCAACGTACAAAGAACCTGGGCTGCGAACGCCTCGTGGATCTCGTAGAAATCGAAATCCTGCAAGGTCAGGCCCGCCTGATCGAGCATCTTGGAGACAGCGACGGCCGGAGCCATGAGCAAGCCCTTGCCGGCGTCGACAAAGTCGATCCCATAGTGCTGGCCATAGGTGAGATAGGCCATCGGCTTCAGTCCATGCGCCGCGGCCCAGTCCTCCGAAGCGAGCAATACGGCCGCTGCGCCGTCCGTGAGCGGGGTCGAATTCGCGGCCGTCAGCGTGCCATTTTCCTTATCGAAGGCGGGCGGAAGCTGAGCAATTTTTTCGAGGCTGATGTCCTCGCGCAGATTGTTATCGTGGAAGACGCCGGCGGTGGGAACGACAAGATCGTCGAGAAAGCCCGCATCGTAGGCCGCCGCCGCGCTTTTGTGGCTGCGAAAGGCAAGCTGGTCCTGATCGGCGCGCGCGATCCGCCATTCCTTCGCCATCAGCTCGCAATGCTGCCCCATCGAGAGGCCGGTGCGCGGCTCGGCGTTGGCGGGTGGGCTGATCGCAATATCACCCAGAGAAAAGCCGCTCAGCGAGCTTGCCTTGCCGGTCAGCGTCTTTTCCGTGCTGAACTTCGCAAGCCGTTTGGCGAGGGAGCGCTTCAGCTCGATCGGCGGATCGGACACTGTATCGGAGCCGGCGGCGATGGCGGAATCGATCTGGCCGATCGCGATTTTCGCCGCGCTGCCGAGCGCCGCTTGCAGGCTTGTGCCGCACGCCTGGGAGAGCGTGATGCCTGGTGTGTCCTCGCGAAGCTTCGTGCCGATGACTGCTTCGCGCGTCAGATTGAAATCTTTGGCGTGTGTTACGACGGCGCCGCCGACGACTTCGTCGATGTGCTCACCTTCAAGCTTATATTTCTCGACGAGGCCGTTCAGCGCCGCCGTTATCAAGTCCAGGTTCGTGAGGTCGTCATAACCTGTGTTGCCCCGGCAAAAGGGTGTGCGCACCCCGCCGATGACGGCCACCTTGCGCAGATTTTGCTGCATGGAAGTGCTCCCGCTCATCTATATGGTCATCCCTGCCAAGCGAAGCGCGAGCCGGGATCGTTCGAAATGCAACCTTGGACTTGTTACGATCCCGGATAATGCAGTTGGCATTTCCGGGAAGACGACAAGGCCGCTCCTTGCTGCCTATTCCGCCGCGTGCGCCTGAGCCGCCTGCGCCTGAGAATTCTGCTCCGCCCCCTTGAGCGAGTCCCTGTAATGCAGCGGGCCGCCGCGAAACGGCGCAAAGCCCGTCCCGAAGATCACGCCCGCGTCCACATGATCGGCGCTCGCGACAACGCCCTCATTCAGCGCCTTTTCGCACTCATCGATGAGAGGATCGACCAGAGCGCGGCCAAGCTCGGCAAGTTCCTGGTCGCCGAATGTCGCCGCG
>JBAVVQ010000014.1:0-4131 GCA_049697375.1 Rhodomicrobium sp. | reverse complement strand
CGCGGGTGAACGGCAGTTCGAAATGCACGTAGCTTTCCAGCCGGTTCACGCTTCTGCCGGGAGCGCGCCGCGCCATCATGAGCAGGAAGCCTGCGACGCGCTCATAGGAGCACTTCCGCCCGAGGAGAAGCGTCCAGTCGCGGCAGAGGTCCAGTTCCCGAATGGTCGCATGAAAAATTTGGCGCTCAAGCTCCGGATGGCTTTTCAGGAAATGTTCGAACGCCGCTCTCGGATAGGCGCACAATTCCACATCGGTCGCCGACTCCGCTGAATAGGTATGGTGCTTATTGAGCGATTGCCCCATGAAGTCGGTCGGGTAAAGAAGGCCGACAATGTGCTGATGGCCATCGGCGAGCGTCTTTACAAGCTTAACGATACCAGCCGTTAAATTGTAATAGTGATCCGCCAAGTCGCCATCCCGAAAAACGGCGTGATGGGCTGGAACAGCTTTTCGCCGGGAGAGCCTCAGTAATTCGGTTCGCGCCTCGTCATCCAAGGCGGCGCATACACCATCGGACCTGACCTGACATTTTTCGCAACGGGCGCGAATGCCGTGCATCAGGCTCTCCTAAAACTGCACAAGAGCGGAGCATAGCACCGGGGTTGTATTCAATCAAACGAATTGGCGCGCGAGAAGCTGCTTAAATTGTTGTCACACGGCCTCTAAATCCGCAAATCTTCCCCCAGATGAACCCTGATTTGGGGATTGGGAATCTTTGTCAAGTCTTTGGCGACCTCCGCCATGACGACTGCTCGAACCTTGTCGCTGAGCGCAGACCTTATGATGCCAAGTGTTTCGGGGGCGGCCGCGATGACAAGGCGATCATACTCGCGGTTTGTGAGCCTTTTGTCCAAGCCATCCGCCAGGGATTGGGCAAACCGCTCCTTTTCCTTGCGGTGCAGATCCTCCCGTTCGATGGCGTGACGCGAAACGTTCGCCGACTCGTGGACCCGCCCGGGGCGGTCCGGATTAAGTTCGTGATCCGGCTTCAACTCGGTGCGCATATTCGAGCCCGGCACTTCGGTCAGGGGCTTGCCGCGTCCTTCGGATAGAAGAAGATGGGCGCGGGCTCCGTCGGCGATGAGAATATAGGTTCGGATCGGCTTCATACTCTAACTCCAGGCGAAAGCGGTGAACGAAACTCCGGCTTTGAACACGGCATCCAGACGCCACTGGAAATCACCTACCCTTTCCCGCCTAGGCTTTTCAGATAGGCGACCAGAGCGCCGACATTTTGCGGACTGAATTGGAACTGCGGCATCTCGGGGTGGCCAACGACGATGCCCTCGCCGAGCGCCTCCTCGAGATTTTCCACATGACCCTTGGCGACGATCATCCGGAATGGCGGCGCGCTGTCGTGCGGGCTCTTACCTTCCGGGCCAATTGCGTGGCATTGCGCGCAAAAGCGCTCCGCAATCTCGCGCCCAGCTTTCGCCTTTTCGGACATCTGCGCCCAACCTGCGCTCGAAAAACACACAAGGGCGCCAGTGATCATGCCGCAGCACAATAAGCCTTTTCTCATTAACCCCTCCGCTCAGGCCCACGCTTGGGCCTTGCGGCGCCTAACCTAACAGGCTGCTGAAAAAGCATGAAATCTTGGCTTCCTCCTTCGACAGGCTCAGGATGAGGCCGCGTGTTTTCAATGGCTTAGCCCTCAGGGTGAGCTTGTCGAACCATGGGCAACATCCTTTTCAGCATCCTGCTAATACAGATAAAACTCTTCCATCAACAAGGGCTGCAGTTCGGAAGGCAGAACCTTCCGCAGCTTCTCGATCTCATGGGCATCGATCTTATCTGCGATGGTCGCGAACACGGCCTTGACCTTCGACTGCGCATCGGGGCCGAAGCTACGGCCCGCTTCATCCTCGATGGCGCTAAGGAAATCTTCCAGATGACGGGTTTTCGTTTGCGGTTTGCTCGGCTGCCAGCCTTCGTAATAGAAGCCGCGAATGAGCATCGGGAGCTGAGCGCCGAAATGCGCCGCATTCTCGAGGCCGATCCGGTCGCGGAAAACATGCAGCGTCGCGCGAAGGACTTGATAGGCGGCGTGCCTGTCGGTCGTCGCCAGTCGGGTCATCAAATCCTTGAGCCAAAGATTGGTTTGCTGAACGGTTGAATCGAAAACATCAAGTCCCGTCGTCATGGCGCTCCTCCCTTGTCGAACGAGGGTCGTCTTCCAGAAAGGGGAAAAGAAGATAACATCCCCTGAAATGCCATGATAGATATTAAAGCACTTGGCTGGCTTCCGAAGAATAGAGATAGGCGCGTGTGAGCGGCGCGGCATCAACTTGCTTTGCGAGCTGAATCTGGAAGACAGCAAGATTATGATAACGGAAGCTGACCTCGCAGCCTGACAGATAATACTCCCACATCCGGCAAAATCGTTCCGACATCTGGCTCGCCACGTTATCCCAGGCGCTCTCGAAATTTCTGCGCCAAGCCGCGAGCGTCTCGGCGTAGTGAAGCCGCAGCACTTCAATATCAGTTATGAGAAGGCCGGATTTCTCGATGGCCGGAACGATTTCGCTCAAGGCCGGGACATAGCCGCCAGGGAAAATGTATTTGGCGATAAAGGGATTTGTGAATCCTGGACCGGTCAATCTGCCGATCGTGTGAAGAAGAGCGATGCCATCACTTTTCAGGCAAGCATTCACCTTTTTGAAAAAGGTCAGGTAGTTGGGAAGACCTACATGCTCGAACATGCCGACTGACACGATTCGATCGAAGCTCTCGTTGAGGAGGCGGTAATCAAGAAGCCGGAAGGAAACGTCGGCGCCTGTCTTGGCCGCATGAGCGCGCGCATAGTGCTCCTGCTCGTCGCTCAAGGTTATCCCTAAGACCCTGGCGCCGTTCTCTTTTGCCAGATGGAACGAGAGCCCGCCCCACCCGCAGCCGATATCGAGCACGCGGTGGCCGGGCTTGAGGCAAAGCTTCCTGGCGATATGGCGTTTCTTTGCGAGTTGCGCCTCGTCCAGGGTTTCGGTCCCCTTCTCGAAATAAGCGCACGAATACTGCCTGTCCTTGTCGAGAAACAGCTCATAGAGCGAGCCCGGCAAATCGTAATGGTGGCTGACGTTTTGCTTCGATTTGCCAGGGCCGTTTGATTGCCGCGAAAAACGCGTTCTGCGTCTGAAGCTCTCGGCAAGACGCATCCAGTGCGGAAAGTCGCCTCTGCCAAGATTTTTAGCGAACAAGCTCAGGAGATCGTAGATGGACCCCGCCTCCAGCTCCACGCGCCTGTCCATATAAGCTTCGGGGAAAGCGAGGTGAGGATCGATAAGGAACGCGCGCTGGGCCTTCGCATCGTTGAAGCGCATTGCGACGAGCTTCCCGGAGCCGTCGCCGAAAACGTGAACTCCACCACTTGCGTCCCGAACTCTCAAATGTCCGGTGCGAATGACGGATCTCAAAGCCGCCCAGAGCGGCCAGGAAAAGGCCGGCCTATGGAGATTCAGTTCCTCGGTTAATCCATGTGCCATCGCGTTAACTCGCATAATGGCGCCGCTCGCAATATATGTTATATGCGCTCAACCATCCTTAGGGTTAATAGTCCCGCCGATACATTGTTCCCAGTAAAATAGCGTGCGTGCTTTTGTGATTTGTCAAAGTGCGAGGCTCAAGAGACCTTTAGACATTGATGGTCACGGTCAGAGAGCAGGTCTTCCCCATGCAAAACCTTCACCTCCAACAGAAAGATTGGAATAACATCCTTGACCACATCTCGCGTTCGGAAAATTCCCACAAGGTCACTATAGAAATCATGCGTGAGGACCTGGGCGCGCAGAAGGAAGTCGAGAACGTCACGCTTCACGGCATAAGCTACGACCCGAAAGGCGGCGCCATCGCGATCCGCGCGGGGGCTGTCGAGCATATGATTCACCACCCGGGCGCCATCGAGATCGCGCATGCAGGCACGGATCTGATCTGCCTTGAAGTGATCGGCTCCGACAAATCGCGCCACCTGATCACTTTCCTGCCGCCGCTGCACCTGCCGGATCTTCTGCTTCCGGCGCGCTACTAGCAGGATGTTAAAAAGCGATGTCGCCCATGGTTCGACAGGCTCACCATGAGGGCTAAGCCGTTGAAAACACGCGACCTCATCCTGAGCCTGTCGAAGGATGAAGCCAAGA
>JBAVVQ010000013.1:0-4169 GCA_049697375.1 Rhodomicrobium sp. | reverse complement strand
TTCAATATCGATCCAGCAGAGGTAGCGCGCCGGATCACTGGTAAGACCAAGGCGGTCATAGCAGTTCATCTCTTCGGGCTTTGCGCGGACATGGATGCCCTGCGCGCCGTTCTGCCCGCTCATGTGGTGATCGTCGAAGACGCGGCCTGTGCGGCTGGAGCGAGTTACAAGGGTGTATCGGCGGGCGGCCTCGGGGTTGCGGCTGCTTTCTCGTTTCATCCACGCAAGTCGATCACGACTGGCGAAGGCGGCATGGTCACAACCAATGATGCTGCTCTTGCCCATGGCGTGGATAGATTGCGTAATCATGGAGCCTCAGTATCCGAGGAGCAGCGTCACCAAGGCCCCCGGCCTTATCTGCTGCCTGAGTTCAATCTGTTAGGCTTCAACTATCGAATGACGGAGTTCCAAGGCGCGATAGGGCTTGTCCAGCTTGGAAAGCTGGATAGCTTCGTCGAAGAGCGGCGACGCTGGGCGAACTTCTACCATGAGCGCCTATCCAGCCTATCATGGCTGAGGCTTCCGGCTGCTCCGCAGACGGGCGGGCATGCATGGCAGGCCTTCGTCACCTCTGTCGATCCAGCGACTGCTCCCATGACTCGGAATCAGATCATGGAGCATTTGCAATCGAAAGGCATCGCCACCCGGCCTGGAACGCACGCCGTGCACATGCTCGGTTATTACCGGGAGAAATTCGGCTTAAAGCCTGAGGATTACCCCGCCGCCCGCGATTGCGACGCCAATACAGTGGCGATTCCGCTCCACAACCGCATGACCGCGGACGATTACGAGTACGTTGCCGACGCTCTTCTCGATCTTTAGGTCGGAGCGTTTTTCCAGGCGCCTGAACGCGGACAGCGGGGAACTCGCGTTCGATCACGCCTGCTGGGCGCCCCACGCGCATCATGATCATGCAAGAGAGAGGTAAGCTGCCGTGTGCGGCATCGCCGGGATCATCAACACCAATGGCCATCCGGTTTCGCCGAGGCTCCTGCAAGGCATGACCGACGCCATCTCGCATCGCGGCCCGGATGGCGAGGGGCATTGGATCGAGGGCGACGTTGGGATTGGCCACAGGCGGCTCGCGATCCTCGATTTGTCGCCCGCCGGTCATCAGCCAATGGCCAGCGCCGATCATCGCTTCGTCCTCAGCTATAATGGCGAGATCTACAACTTTCGCGAACTGCGCATTGAACTCGAGGCTGCCGGATATTGGTTCCGGTCGAAGACCGACAGCGAGGTCGTGCTCAACGCTCTGGCGGCCTGGGGCGTGGACGCCATTTCCCGGTTCAACGGCATGTTCGCCATTGCGCTGTGGGACCGGAAAGAGCGCAGGCTGCTGCTTGCGAGGGACCGCTACGGCGTGAAGCCCTTGTATTACAGCCGGTACGGAAGATGTTTCGCCTTTGCTTCGGAGCAGAAAGCCATCCTGAGCGATCCAGCAAAGCCAAAGGACGTCGACCTGCCGGCAATGCTGGAATATTTTACGTTCCAGAATTTTTTCACGGACCGGACGCTGACCAAGGACATCCGGCTGTTGCCGGCGGGCTGTTATCTGACGCTCGATCTGAAAGGCGCGGGGCCGGTGATCTCAATGACTCGATATTGGGATTTCCGGTTCGCAGAGCCACAAGAGGCGGGCAATCATTGCGATCACGTCGAGGAACTTGACCGGCTTTTCCGGCAGGCTGTCGGCCGCCAGCTCATCTCCGATGTCGAGATCGGCAGCTATCTTTCCGGCGGTATGGACTCAGGCTCGATCACTGCTATCGCCGGGCAGTCGCTGCCCAATCTGAAGTCATTTACCTGCGGCTTCGATCTGAGCTCCGCCTCGGGCCTCGAACTGAGCTTCGACGAGCGTAACAAGGCGGAGGCAATGTCGGCTCGCTTCAAGACCGAGCACTACGAAATGGTGCTGAAGGCCGGCGACATGGAGCGGGTCATTCCCCGGCTCGCCTTTCATCTGGAGGAGCCCCGCGTCGGCCAAAGCTATCCCAATTTCTACATGGCGCAGCTTGCCGGCAAGTTTGTGAAGGTCGTGCTGTCGGGCGCCGGCGGCGACGAACTCTTCGGGGGCTACCCATGGCGATACTACCGTGCCGTGAACGTCGATAGCTTTGAGGACTATGTCGACAAATATTATGTCTTCTGGCAGCGCCTAATCGACAACCGCACTTTGAAACGTCTGTTCGCGCCGGTGTGGGAAGACGTGAAGCACGTCTGGACCCGCGACATCTTTCGCGACGTTTTTCTGTCCCACGACAACGAATTGAAGCGGCCCGAGGACTACATCAATCATTCGCTCTATTTCGAGGCAAAAACATTCCTCCACGGTCTGCTCGTGGTCGAGGATAAAATCTCCATGGCGCACAGCCTCGAAACGCGCGTTCCATTTCTCGACAACGATCTCGTTGATTTCGCGATGCGCTGTCCGGTTCGGTCGAAGCTTAATAATCTGAGCGAGGTTCTGCGGATCAACGAGAATGAGCCTGGAGCTAAAAACAAGAAATATTTCGAGCGCACCAGAGACGGCAAACAGATTTTGAGGGACGTGATGTCCCGCTACATTCCACGCGAGATCGTGGAGGCGACGAAGCAGGGGTTCTCCGCTCCCGACGCCTCATGGTTCAAAGGAGAAAGCATCGACTTTGTACGCCGAAAGCTGATCGATGGCCGACCGCTCATCTACGACTATATGGACGGAGCCGTCGCTCGCGAAATCGTGCAGCAACATCTCGACGGGAAGGAGAACAGGCGCCTGTTTATCTGGTCGCTCTTGAATGTCGAGCAGTGGTTGCAAGCGGCGTGATTGAACCAGACGGCGCTGTCATGATTGCTGAGCTGAGTTTGAACCGTCCCCGATGCCTCCGTTTGATCCAGTCCGCCATCGAAGCGCTGAATGCGGATTTTGCCGGCCTGACCGTGCTCACCGAGGAAGGCTCCAACCATTACCTTCTGACGCCGCTGATTGCCGCAATAGGCGGCGCCGAGAAGGTTCTCGTCCTGACGCGCGATTCGCGCTACGGACGCGCCGACAGCATCGTGAGACAATTGTTGGATCTGGCGAAGGATTGGAACGTGGACGCGGGCATCGCGGTTCTGTCCGGCCGCAGCGATCCGCGCATCGCCAACGCAGATGTGGTGACCAATCTTGGTTTTGTCCGCCCGATAGACAAGGACCTGATCGACAGGCTCAAACCTACAGCCGCCATTCCTCTCATGTGGGAGACGTGGGAATATCGCGAAGCGGATCTCGATCTCCAATACTGCCGCCTCAAAGGAATCCCGGTCCTTGGAACGGATGAGAGCCATCCGTTTCTGCGCACCATGGCCTATATCGGCGCATGTGCGGCAAAGGCGCTATTCGCGGCGGGTATCGAGGTCTTCGGCTCCAGGATTGTCATCCTTGGCAGCGGCCCGTTCGCCCGGTCATGCATCGCCATGCTGGACGCGATGAGCGCGGACGTCTTGTATGTCGCTGTCGATGCGGCGGCCGGTTTCGCCGATCAGCTTGCCGAGGCCTCGCGCGGCGCCGACGCCATCGTAATTGCTGAGCATCACGACCCTGGGCCTTTGATAGGCGATGCGGGCGGCTTGCCACCCGAGCGGCTGATTCATGGGACGGAAACTCCTTCGATTGTGCATATTTGCGGTACCATCGATACCTCACGATTTGAGGCGCTTGGGCTTAACGTCTACCCTTCAAGACTGGCTCCCGCCGGTAGCATGAGTTTGACCACCGATTTCGTCGGGCCAAAGCCGCTGATCGATTTGCATACGGCCGGCCTCGTCGTTGGGGCGTCTCTGACAAGGAGGCGGATTGCAGGCGATACGGCCGAGCAGGCGGAGCAGCGAACACTTCACGAGCTGCCGTTCGCGCAGGCCTTTCCGGCGGCGATTCATGTCAATGCCTGGCAGGATGCTGAAAAAGCATGAAATCTTGGCTTCATCCTTCGACAGGCTCAGGATGAGGTCGCGCGTTTTCAATGGCTTAGCCCTCATGGTGAGCTTGTCGAGCCATGGGCAACATCGTTTTTCAGCCGCCTGCTGGAGTCAGCCAGCATCCACTTCGACGCGGATAAGCTGCTCTAATATTTAAAATCTATCAACTTTTCCGCCTTTAAAGGCGCGTTGATCTAGAGGACGCAAACTCAGATGATGGTCAGCAG
>JBAVVQ010000012.1:0-3938 GCA_049697375.1 Rhodomicrobium sp. | reverse complement strand
GCTTTTGTCGTTTCCGCCGCCGCGGGGTTTTGCGTTCGCGCTTTGGGAGGATCGCGTGCAGCGTCAGCCCTGGGCGCCTTGTGGCTGCTCGCGACGTTAGCGCGCTTCTTTACATTGTACGTGGGAGTGAACGATCCCAGCTTGCTCAGCATCGCGCTCATGGGCTTGGGCTTGGCCTGGTTTCTTCAGCGTATGCGGGCTGGCCGGTCAACGGAGCCGGCGGTCGCGCTCATGGTCCTGGCGGCGTTTGTAAAGCACAATATGCCCAGCTTGGCGTTGGCGGCGACCATTTGGCTCGCAATGGGCAATAGGTGGGCTGCTCTTCGAGCGACGCTCTTTGGAACCGCGCTATCCACGGCCGGAGTTCTCATCTGCATCGCCGCATTCGGCTGGAATTTCATTGAGCAGATTTTGATGCCGCGCCACATCGCCTTCGCGCATATTGGATTCGCCTTGAACAGGCTGCAATGGGTGGCGCCTGCCGTAGTGGTGTGGGGACTTTGGGCGTGGCCCAACAGGAGCCGGCCCCCGGCGCAATTCACGGCGCTTCTGCTTGGCTTGACTCTCCTGAACGGGCTCGCTCAGGCCGCCGGCGCCGGGGTGACTTATAACGCTTATTTTGGATTTGTCTTTGCGTGCGCTGTCGCTGTCGCGCTTGCTTTCGACGGTATTGGGACCACCGCTCTGGCCCGCCGCTTCGGAGCCGGAGCCATTCAGGCGGCGATCATTGCCGTGCTCGTGCTCAGACTGCTCTTGTGGATGCGATCGGAGCCTTATCTGGTGCTGATAAGCCCATCCTTCAGGGAAGAGGTCCGCCAGCACGAACGAACCATGATCTCAGAGGTCGCCCGAATCCGAGCGATTCCGGGCAACGTTGACTGCTGGCCCCTATCGGTGTGCTACCGGGCGGGGAAAGCCTTCGTCTACGACCAATATTGGGTGGGGCAGCACATCGCCACCGGGCGATGGACCAAAGAGGCTGTGGAGCAATTCGTCCGGGAAAAGGGCATTCGGTCAGAGTCGATCGAAGACGTCGGAATTGGCAAGAAGCACTTATTCTAACAGGCTCTGAAGAGTCTCTTCGCGACCCACTGTGCGCATGCGCGTCATTTCCGCTGGGTCGAGAGGAGCAGGCTCGTCTCCGAGCTGGCGATGCCCTTCATTTCGCGGATGCGCCGCAACGCCTTGTCGAACGTATCGAGGCTCATCGTCTTGAGTTCGACCACAAGGTCCCAGCGGCCATTCGTCGTGTGAATGGCGGAAATTTCGGGAAAGCCGCGCAGCGCCTTCAGGATTTGCTCCGAGCGCTCGCCCTCGATCTCGATCATCATAATCGCGCAAATGGCCGCAGGCTCGACGTCGGGCCTCAGCCTGATCGTGAACCCGATGATGGCGCCATCCCTGATCAGCCGGTCGATCCTGTTCTGCACCGTGGCCCGGGAGATGCCAAGGATCGCGGCAATCGAAGCAACCGGGAGCCTCGCATTGTCACGCAAAAGCGAAACGAGCCTTCTGTCAGTATCGTCCATAGGCACCGCCTGACATTTTGCCAATTCCATTGTGCAAATTGATAAGCTTTTTGCGCCTTTCAAGCAACTTGCTGGGTGTGAGATAGGCGAAAACTCAGCAATTATTGAGAGGTGTAACCACAGGGAATCATTAAAGAATTGGACATGTCAGATACGCCCACCTTTTTGATGACGGATGGAAGCCACTTCGAGGTGTCTTACAAGATCAACCCTTGGATGACGCCGGACGCCTGGCGGAAAGACGAAGCCAAGAACCGGAAGGAAGCGCGGGAAGCTTCGGTGAGCCTCGCTGCGGCGCTGAAGGGAACAGGGGCGCGCGTCCACATGATGGATGGCGCGCCCGGCTTGCCGGATATGGTTTTCCCGGCGAACTCCGCGGTTGTCCTGAACGGGCGCGCGCTCATCGCGCGTTTCCGCTATCACGAGAGGCAGGGCGAAGAGCGCCACTTCCTCAACGAGTTCGCCCGGCTGAAGGACCTCGGCGCCTTCAAGGAAGTGGCCCTGCAGCCGAAGGGGATTTGGCAGGAAGGCGCCGGCGATTGTATCTGGGATGCGTCGCGGCAAATGTTCTGGGCGGGTTTTGGCCCGCGCTCGTCCTATGAATCGCTGGCCTCGCTGAAGGACTTCTTCGGGGAGCCGATGAAAAGCCTCGAACTCGTCTCGGGCCGCTTCTACCACCTCGACACCTGCTTCGCGCCGCTCAGCGGCGGCGAGATCCTTTATTATCCGCCCGCCTTCTCGAAGCTGTCGCTCACCCACATCCGCGACCATGTCCCCGCGCACTTGCGCATTGAGGCGAGCGATGAGGACGCGGCTCGCTTCGCCGTCAACGCCGTCAATGTCGGGCGCGAGATCGTCATGGCCGAGCCGACGGCCCGCTTGGCCGGCGAGCTGAAAGAGCGCGGCTACTCGGTTTCGCCGGTTCATCTGCGCCCCTTCATCATGTCCGGCGGCGGCGCTTACTGCATGACGCTCCGGCTCGACCTTAAAACCGCATCCGCTAACATTTAGGAGGATTTTACAAGCATGGCCCTCGATATCGCCCCCCCGATTGCTCCCCGGCCTTATTCGGCCCCGCAGGATTACATCACGGCCGAAAAGGATTACGGCGCATCGAATTACAAGCCGCTGGACGTGGTGTTGAGCCGCGGCGAGGGCGTGTATGTGTGGGATGTCGAGGGTAACCGCTATCTCGATTGCCTTGCAGGTTATTCGGCCATCAACCAGGGCCACTGCCATCCGAAGATCAGGGATGCGATGATCGCGCAAGCCTCCCGGCTGACGCTGACCTCGCGCGCCTTCCGCAACGACCAGCTTGGGCCGTTCTGCGAGGAGCTTTGCACGCTGACGCAGTCCACGAAGGCGCTCCCCATGAACACCGGCGCGGAGGCGGTGGAGAGCGCCATCAAGGTCGCGCGCAAATGGGGCTACCAGGTCAAGGGCGTGCCCGAGGGTCAGGCCGAGATCATCGTTTTCGCCAACAATTTTCATGGCCGCACGGTCTCCGTCGTCAGCTTCAGCACCGACCCAACGGCGCGCGCCGGGTTCGGCCCGTTCACCTCGGGCTTCAACATCGTCCGCTTCGGCGATCTGAATGCGCTCGAAGAGGCCGTCACCCCGAACACCGTCGCGGTCCTCATGGAGCCGATCCAGGGCGAGGCCGGCGTGATCATGCCGCCGCCGGGTTACGTGAGCGCGGTCCGCGAGCTTTGCACGCGCGAACGCATCATCCTGATCCTCGACGAAGTCCAGACGGGGCTGGGCCGCACCGGCAAGCTCCTCGCTGAAGCGCACGAGGGCGTCGAGTCCGACATGACGCTGCTCGGCAAGGCGCTCGGCGGCGGCTTCTATCCCGTTTCCGCAGTCCTTTGCAGCGGGCCGATCATGGACGTCTTGCGGCCCGGCGAGCACGGAAGCACGTTTGGAGGCAATCCGCTCGCCTGCGCCGTCGCGCGGGCGTCGCTCCGGGCCATCACCGAGGAAGGCATGGTCGAGAATTCGGCCGCGATGGGCGCGTATTTCCGCGAGGGCCTCAACTCCATCGGCAGCCGCATCATCAAAGAGGTGCGCGGGCGCGGATTGATGCTGGCGCTGGAGCTGCACCCCGATGCGGGCGGCGCGCGCCGCTACTGCGTGGCGCTGAAGCATCGCGGCATCCTCTGCAAGGACACGAAAGAGCACACGATCCGCATCTCGCCGCCGCTCGTCATCACGCGCGAAGACATCGACAAGGCGCTGTTTCAGTTCGCCGCGGTGTTGGCCTGACAGGTGAGACGCATGGTTCGAGACGGCCGTCGGCCTCCTCACCATGAGGCTTGGTCCTCATGGTGATATGAGAACGCGCTGCAACGCCAGCTGTCGGCGTTGATGCTCGACCTGCGGCGCATGCAGGCGCGGCGGAAAGCGCAA
>JBAVVQ010000011.1:0-7146 GCA_049697375.1 Rhodomicrobium sp. | reverse complement strand
TGGGCGCCGCCGAAATTGAAGCCGCCGCCGTTGGTGTTGACGCCGTCGAAGCTGATGCCGTCGAAATTGCTGCCGCTGATGGTTGAGGTCGTGCTCATTGGAAGTATTCCTTGCTCTCTGGGGTTTGCTGGAGAAGATTTCCGCCTTCGAGAGGAAACATCTCACAGAGTCGGCAGCGCTGCTGTTTCGCAGGGAACACCGATAGGAAATACGGAGCGCATCCGCTTTTGATGGACGCAAAAGCGCGCCAGTTGTCACCAGAGCGCCAAACCCCGGCCATCAAGGGTAGGTGAACAAAGCGTTGCCGTGCAGGGCCGAGCGTAATGGTTAATCTCCAGATGGTTAATAGGACCGCGCTGGATTTATTTCCGGTCTGGTTTTCACTTAAAAATTGGTTTATTCGGCGCGGGATGAGGAGCGTCGCGCCTTTGGTCCGGCCGCGAACAATTCAATCTAACCGTTTGAAAATAAATAGTATTTTATCATTAACGAATTGCCCATTAAATTAAATTTAATGCCGGAATTATTTCATTTACTGGGACGCGCAAAAGTCCGTTAAATATGTTTCGGCTTCGCGAGTTAACGCTCGCGGGGCGCCGGAGCAGCCGCGGCGCAGGCGGAGGCGATGGCATCCCGTTCGGTATTTTTCCCTGCAATATCAGGGGTTGGAGCGGGCTGGCGCTCGCGTTAACCTGCCGGCAAGGCGATTTCGCCGAAGATCCTTCAGAAGGAGTAATAAGGACGCAAGCTGACAACCAGATGCCGTCATTCGCATGGTGCATACAAAACCTGCGCCTGCAAGCAGGGTGGTCTGTGACAGAGCGGGCGGTGGCCCTACTCCGCCCTGCCCCAGGGCGAGTCGGCGCGCTTGGCGCTGCTCGCGCCAGAGCTTTGACCTCGCGGGACCTCCGTGAACTCCACGTCGATCACGTCATCCGCGCGATGAGGCTTCTCCTGGCGCCGCGCAGTTTGCGGCTCCGGCCGCGGCTGCTGGCTAACCGGCTGCCCCCTTCGGAAGCCATAGGACAGGCCCTGCCAAATCAGATCGCGTATTTGCGGGACCAGCAAGAGCGCCGCCACCGCATCGGAAACGAAGCCTGGAACCATGAACAGGATGCCGGCAAGCGTCACCGTTCCGCTCTCAAGCAGCGCCTTTTTAGGGGGCTCGCCGGAGCGAACCGCCTGCATGACGCGAAGGGCGACAAGCCGGCTTTGCGAGCGGATCAGGAAGGCGCCTAAAGTGAAGCCGGCCGCGAGGAGCAGGAACGTCGCCAGCGGGCCAACCCAGAGGCTCATCTGAATGATCGAGGCGACCTCGAGCACCGGCCACGAAATCATGAGGAAAAAGATCAGAAAAGGCATCGGCCGCATTCGTCCTGGTTTGAGAGTCGCTCTTCGATTTCTATAATATAGGGAACCGAAATTGCGTTGCGGAGAAGATCGCGGCGATTCGGAGTAAGCTTGCGGCATACAGCCCGCGACTATAGCCAGCGATGCCTAAAGCTCTTATATCACCGGCAGGGACTCATTAAGACGGCCTCAGGGTCAGGAGCGGCGACTTTGACGATG
The DNA here is from genome assembly GCA_049697375.1 of Rhodomicrobium sp. Classification (GTDB taxonomy): domain Bacteria; phylum Pseudomonadota; class Alphaproteobacteria; order Rhizobiales; family Rhodomicrobiaceae; genus Rhodomicrobium. The sequence goes on along the minus strand of JBAVVQ010000011.1, from coordinate 5,577 downwards.
AGCGATATCTTCGACCTCACCAATATTCTGCTTTTGGCAGTTGCGGTGGCGATTTTCTTGCGACTCAGGAGCGTGCTCGGACGGCGGACCGGAGACGAACAGCCCCGGCTCGATCGCTATGCAACGCGTGACGCCGCGCCCCAGCCGTCCCGCGACGGCAATGTGGTTCCGATGCCCCGGGCGGACCCGCGGCCATCGGGCGGCCAATCCTCGAGCCAGAGCGTCGACGAACGCCTGGGAGCCTTGCCCGAGGGCAGCCGTGCGCTTGGACCCTTGCGCGAAATCGCGAAAGCGGATCCTTCTTTCGACGCAGGCTCGTTCGTGAAGGGCGCCAAGATCGCCTATGAGGCGATTGTGACGGCCTATGCGCGCGGCGACCGCGACACGCTCCGCAATCTTCTGTCACGCGAGGTTTTCGATAGCTTCAGCTCCGTCATCACCGAGCGCGATTCGCGGGGAGAGACGAACGAGTTCAGCTTTATCGGCATAAACTCCGCTGACATCGTTGACGCCCACCTGGCCGACCGCGTCGGACATGTGACCATTCGCTTCGTCAGCGAACTGGTGACCGCTGTTCGAGACAAGGCGGGCAATGTCATCGAGGGCGACATTAAAGCCGTGCGGCAGGTCACCGATGTGTGGACCTTCGCGCGCGACGTGGCCTCCCCGAATCCGAACTGGCAACTCGTGGCCACGGATTCGCCTGAAGGCTGAGCGTGCCCGAGGACAATCTCTGGCGCTGGCAGCATGCGCAAGCGCAAGCGCACATCGCGAAGCCTCCGGTCGAGGCTGAAACGTTTGCGCATATGCCGGGCTGGCTGGAGGACGACCATTGCGCGGCGCTTGCCTGCTACCTGCGATCCGTGGATTTGGCGAACGCTAAGCTTCCAAAGCCCGCGGAAGATACGCTCTCTGCTTTGCTGATGGATCGTGGGAAGGCCCGTCAGTTCTTCGAAGAGAACTTCGTCCCCTTTCGAATCCTGGCCGAGCCCGGACTTCTGACTTCGTATTTCCAGCCGGTGCTGAAGGGGTCGCGGCGGCCATCGCCAGCCTTTCCAATTCCGGTCTATCGGCGGCCAGCGGATCTTACGCCCCTGCCCTTTGGCCATGCGCTGACTGCAAATGGGCTGACTGCCGCCCGCGACGCGGTGGGCCGGTTCGAGCCCTACTTTACGCGAGCTGAAATCGAGGAGGGGTCTCTGGCCGGGCGCGGCCTCGAAATCCTTTATCTCGCCGACGCGATCGAAGCGTTCATCATGCACGTCCAGGGCTCGGGTCTCATCGAACTCGATGATGGAACGGAAGTACGGCTGACCTTCGACGGGAAAAATGGGCGCCCCTACACGTCCGTCGCCAAGCATCTCGTCGAGCGTGGGCATCTCGCAGCCAAGGATGCCGATCTCGAAGGGATGGTTTCGTGGCTCCGCGCGCATTCGAATCCGGCGGCTCTGTTGCATGAGAACAAGTCCTACATCTTTTTCAAGGAGATGGGTCCTGCCGAGCCAGGCCCGCAGGGCTCGCTCGGCGCGCAGCTTTCCACAGGCCGAAGCCTTGCGGCCGATCCGCATCACCACATGCTCGGAATACCTCTATGGGTTTCTGCGCCTGAACTGAGATTTGATGGACAACCCTTCCGGAGGCTGGTCGTGGCTCAGGACACAGGTTCCGCCATCAAAGGAGCCCAGCGCGGGGACATTTTCGCGGGTACAGGCGTTGAGGCCGGGCGCGTAGCGGGCCAGATTCGGCATAAGTGCGAATTTATTGTCATGCAGCCGAGATGCTAAGTTGGGCGCGGAATTTGTGGGGAGCAATTGATGGAACGCCGCGGGCGCAAGCGGTTCCTGTCCGATGAGGAGATTGAGCTTTGGGCTCGCGTTACGCGTAGCGCCGAGCCCCTCGCGCCGCCGCAACCTCTTCACCTCACGGACACGCAGCCCAGCGAGGCCAAGCCTCTCGTAGCGACCGCAGCGCCGAATGGCGCCGAGAAAACCGCCGCAGCGACGCCGGCCGCAGTCTCTGTCCGAAGCAAGCCCAAACCAGCGCCGCCACATGCGCCTTTCGATCCGCGCATCGGCAAAAAGATCGCACGCGGCCGCCACTCTATAGACGCGCGGCTCGATCTTCACGGGTTGCGGCAGCAAGATGCCTACGTGGTTCTGCGGCGCTTCCTCGCTCGCTGCCAGGCAAATGGTCTCCGGCACGTGCTCGTCATCACCGGCAAGGGCGCCGCCCCTGATGATACCGCGACCCGAGATTTCTGGCAGTCGCCGGAACGGGGCATTCTTCGCAGGCTCGTGCCGCAATGGCTTGCGGAACCGAGCTTTCGCCTGCATGTCGTGAGCTTCACCGAGTCCGCGATGAAACATGGCGGCAGCGGGGCGCTTTACGTAACCATCCGCAAGGGGCCGCTCCACTCGCGGCCCGAGTAATACGAAAAAAAATTACTTATATGCTTACATACCCCCATTTTACAAAACAAAACCAATTTTAACTGGTTGCACACCAGTCGAAATCGCGCTTATTCGGCCGCGCGAGCCGTCGGCTCTTCCGAATAATCCTCCTCGAAGCTTCCAGCCTTCACGAGGCGCTCGAAAAGGCCACCGGCTTCCGCGAGTTCGCTGAACGTACCAGCCTCGACAATGCGCCCGCGATCCAGCACCACGATCCTGTCCGCATTCGAGACGGTCGAAAGCCTGTGCGCAATCAGAAACGTCGTCCGGCCGCGCCTCACGGCATCCAACGCTCGCTTGATCTTGGCTTCGGTCTCGTTGTCGAGAGCGCTGGTCGCCTCGTCCAGGATCAAAATAGGCGCGCTTTTCAGGATCGCGCGGGCGATCGCGATACGCTGGCGCTCTCCGCCGGAAAGGGCCGACCCGCGCTCTCCGATCACGAACTGATAGCCGCCCGGCTTCGTGCGGATGAAATCGTCTGCCTCAGCGAGCCGCGCCGCCGTTTCAACCTCTTCCTGGGTGGCCGAGGGGCGTCCGATGCGGATGTTATCCTCGATGGACCTGTTGAACAGGCCGGCATCCTGAAACACGACCGCAATCGATTGCCGAAGCGAGGTCAGCGTTACGTCGCGGATGTCGACGCCGTCGACGAGGATCTTGCCTTCCTGCGGATCGCGAAGCCGCTGGAGCAGTGCGAGCGTCGTGCTCTTCCCGCAGCCGGTCGGACCGACAAGGGCGAGCGTCTGGCCGGGTTCCGCCTCGAAAGTCAGATTGAAGACACCCTGATCCGTGTAGGGAAAACGATAGGTCGCGTTGCCAAATTGGACCCGCCCGTGCACATTCTCCAGGGCAATTGCGCCCGGTTTCTCGAGCGTGCTGCCGCTTGTATCCAGAAGCTCAAAAAAATTCGCGAGCGTCGGCGCCTGCAGGGAGATCCGTCCGACAAAGCCGGAGAGCAAGTCGAGCTTGCTGATGAGAAGATTGGCGAAACCGACAAAAGCCACGATCTGCCCAACCGTCACCTCACCGCGCTGAGCCAGGATGGCTCCGATTGCGAAAACGGCTACCATGGTAATCGTTGCCGCCGTCCGGGTGAGCACGGTCAACATAGCCCACCATGTCAGCACGGGATACTGCGCGCGAAGGAGGTCCGACATGAGTGCGCGGAGAGCGCTCGTCTCGGCAAGAAACCGCGTGTAGCTTTGGACCACAGTCACGTTGCCGATGACGTCGCCCACGCGGCCAAAGACGTCCTGATGATACTGCTCGACGCTTTCCTGCCCGCCGTGAGTCCTTTTGATGATGACCGTGTTGGCAAGAAAATAGAGAACGGCCAGTGCGGCGAGAAGCGCGGCCAGGCGATAGTCGATGGAAATCGCAGCAGGGATCAAGAGCACGATCCCGATAATCGCCGTCAGGTGCTCGCGCAAGAAGGATAGCCACAAAGCAAAGAGCTGGTCGGTCCCCGCAAGCATGATCCGCACGACCCGGCCCGATCCCCGTTCCGCGTGATAGCTGATCGGCAGGGTGATGGCCCTCTCGAATGCCATGCTCATTGCTGCAAGACGCTGCCGATGGGCAAGCCTGTCCGCCATGATCGCCAGAGCGGCGGTTGCAATAATGTTGAAGAGGCCGAGAGCAGCCCAGATGCCGATGATGGGAAATGCCTGCTCGCCCTTCGAGAGCGCATCGACGACCCGGCCGAAGAGAATCGGTTCCGCGAGTTGCACAACGGCGATCGCGACCCCCGCGAGCACAAGCGTTAGGGCGAGCGCCCGTTCAGACGCGAGCATGCCGAGAGCGCGAAGATATATTCTCGCCAACCGCATAGTGAGACTGCCGGAACCACCGATGACCGCAGACAATAGTGACTAAACATAACAGCCTTGTCATGCGTCGTGAATAAGGCGAGATAATTTCACCGCATTTTCAGAGGCCGGCAGTTTGTTTGCGTGAGAGGTTCGCCTGCGCGCGCCTCATGCAGCGCGGGCTGCGCGTCTTGATGACGGCGCTGCGGTTGCGATCACTTCCTGCCTTCCGTCGGACAAGAAGGCGACAATGCGGTTATCGTCTTGCATCATGATGCTGAGGACACGCCGTCTCCGCCATCCATCCGTTGCGAGCCTCGTGACCTTCACGCGACCTAAATTGCAAGGGAAGGATGTCATTCTCCCCTCCGGATGACAAAGCGTCACGCTCTTGGTCAATTCGTCAGCGCACGGTATGGCGGCTGCGGCGGGAGAGTTGAGGACAACGCCACCGCCGGCATCAAAAATGTAGTCGTGTTCGATAGCGCGCCACGAGCCGGCGCCGGTGTTGCCCGCCTCGACAAAGCATCGCCATACCGCTCCGATCGAGGCGTGCGCAGTGAGGCAAATCCAGCGGAACCGAATGGTGACTTGTTCGCCATCGGCGGTAACGATAGCGGTTTGGCCTCCCGGGAGGGAGGCAGAAAGGAAGCTGTCCTCAAATTCGCGGCCAATTTCGTTCGGGAGCTGACCGGAGACATCCAGAACGGCGGCTGAATCATCATTACCGGCAGCTGGAAGATTGCAGGCATACACGATGCGGGATGTTGGATGGGGCGCAAGCAGGTTGCGGGGCACTGTCAGCGGTTGAGCCGCGCCAGCGCTTCCGCCACCCAGCCAGCCAAGGATCGCTTCCCCCTGCGAAGCAAGAATTCGCTGCCCGCTGTCGAGGCGTAGTTGCACAGGAAATGGCTTCGCGGCTGTGGCACGCTCGAACATAGAAACCTGCGTTGAATTATTGAGATCACTTCTAAAACTGTCACACGAGCCGTCACCAAACGGTGAATAATCGCCCGAAATCGTCCATCAACTGTGCGCGCTTTGAAGAAGCCTGCAATTAGGCACAAGGAACGGTTGAAGACTTAAGCGGAACAACTTCAAGGATGCCACTCATGATTGTTACGGTGGTAATCCCAACATTCAATGAGGACGGCAATGTGGGCCGTCTCATCCATGAGACCTTTCGGGTTGTGCCTCGGGAAATGCTAAACGCGGTGAAAATCGGAATGCGGCGCATTCCGTGGCAGACGGCGCCCTGAATGAACGCCGGGGGTAAAAATGCAGAAATTTCCGTGGAATTTGCAGGTATGGGTTGCGCT
>JBAVVQ010000010.1:0-9943 GCA_049697375.1 Rhodomicrobium sp. | reverse complement strand
GCGGAAAACCGATTCGCACTTTCCGGACGCCCTCTATATCCACAAGCTTTATGCACTTGATACTATTCCCACTGGGCTAAACCGGTCTACAAAGGCACCAGTCGAAGCAGCCATGAAGGAACATGTTCTTGCTCATGCGGCACTGATTGGGACGCACGAGAACAAACATTGAGCCTAAATTTCGTGAACTCTGGCGCCCCGTAGGAGAATCGAACTCCTGTTTCAGCCGTGAGAGGGCCGCGTCCTGACCGCTAGACGAACGGGGCAACAGAGCCGAGAACATAAAATGAGCCGCGCCTCCAAATCAAGCTGAAAGGCGCTGTTGACTGCATTAAAGCCCGCGAATTCCACTATATACAATGTCTAGCCGTATCGCACACAGGAAAACTGGACTTTTACGCCGTCCGTGGGCTTCACGCCACAGTACCGCGCGAATCTGAGGGTTCGATCCCAACCTGCGACTGCGCTTTCCGTTAACACATGAGGACTACGGCTTGACTCGCTCACTCCGCCATCGTGAAAAGGTGGCTGCGAAATCACCCTAATGGGGGAGTAATGCTTCCTGCCAAACGTCAACGTGCATCAAGCAATGCGGCAGACCGCGGGAAAATAGGCCACGAGACACAATGCTTCATTTAGACGTCGAAGCGCCCATGAGGCCGACCTGTCATGTTTTTGCCACATGTCCGCAAGTTCACCACGGTCTTTCTTTCGGCCAGGGACTAAGCGGCCACCACAGGCCGTTGTTCGATTGTTCCAAGGAGGCGTTGACGTGAAGAGCGATCCTCGCCTCGAAATCGTGGACTTTCTGCCACGCCTGCGCCGCTTCTCTTACGCTTTGACAGGAGATTCCGACAAGGGCGACGACCTCGTACAAGAAACCTGCGCGCGAGCATTATCGCGGATCAATCAGTGGGAACCAGGGACAAGGCTCGATAGCTGGATGTTTCGTATCGCTCAGAACATATGGTTTGATCAACGGCGCGCTCACAAAGTGCGGGGCGATTCCGTTGACATCGATCAGGCCTATGACATCGCCGGCGCTGATGGCCGGGAAGTGACGGAAAACCGGCTGACGCTGCAAGAGGTATCGAAAGGTATCGCTGAGCTCCCTGGCGATCAGCAAATTCTGATTGCTCTCGTTTGCGTGGACGGTCTCTCATACAAGGAAGCGGCAGAGGTCTTGGACATCCCGATTGGCACCGTGATGAGTCGCCTCGCCCGCGCGCGGCGCGCTCTTTACGACTTTGCCCATCCGGAAATCGAAAACGCGCCGATCAAGTTGGAGACCCGCCGTGGCCAAAGTAACCGATGAAATGTTGATGGCTTACGCCGATGGCGCGCTGAGTCCGCTCGCGCGCGCCAAGGTTGAGGCTTTTTTGCAAGCGCACCCTGAAGTCCGTGGGCGCCTCGAAATCTTTCGAGCGACCGGAGCGCCCGTTTCGAGGCTATACGGGCAGCCTTTGGCGGAGCCGGTCCCTGCGTATCTCAAAGACTTCGTTCTGAATTATCCGCTTTGTGCGGAGACCGCCAAAGCGCAGGCGCCAGAAAAGGGCTTCGCGCGTTGGTTTAAGGGACTTCAGGAGGAGACGCGCCTTTTCACGGCGAACCTCGTTCGGTGGCTTGGAACACCCGCTCCGGCCGCACGCTGGCAGTTCGCGATGGCCTCGGCGGCATTTCTGGCCCTCGGCTTAGGCGCCGGCGCTTATCTTCACAGCGACAGAGCATCGAGCGATCTTGTCGCGTTTCATGACGGCCACATCTACGCGAGCGGGCCTCTTGGTGATGTCCTCGAGAAGGAGCTGAGCGGACGCGAGTCTAGAATTGCCGGTGTGAGGGGTGAGGCTGTCACTATGCGCGCGAGCCTGACCTTCAAAAGCAAGGAGAACACCTACTGCCGGGAATACGAGGTGGAAAGTCCGAGCGATGGCCGTTTCGTAGGGCTCGGATGCCGTGGCAGCGATGGGAAATGGGCTCTCGAAGTTAATCTTTCCGCGAGCAACGCCGTCAAAGGTCGTATAAAGACCGCCGGAGGCGCGGACGATACCGCGCTAGATGCGATCGTGGATCATATGATGGACGGCGACGTGTTCGGCAAAGCGCAAGAAGCCACAGCCATCAACAGCGGCTGGAAGTAAATCAAAACCCGCGCCCGATCCCCCGCGCTTTTCTTCTGGCGGGGGCGCTTCGTAGGAGCCCACCAACAGACTTCGACCGTAAGTCAGGTCGCGGTCTTTTTTTTGTTCAAATCCGTCGGCCGTGAACTTCCAAGGCGGCTTTTAAATTTTCAAATGCGGGCTGCCGGGGCCATCCGAATAAACAGCTCCGAACCCCTGTTCGAACAACCGCCAATCAATTTGCTGAGCGAGAAGCGCGCGCGGATGGCGCATGTCGGAAAACCCCTTCACACTTTTCCGGACGCACTCTAACGAGCACAGCCGCTGCCTCGAGCAGGGCGAAGGACGCGCCCTACTCAGCCGCGCTGGCGACAGCAGTTTCAGGAACTTCTTCTGGGGGCGTGCATTCCGAAGGCGCCAGCAACAGGCCCCGGCCGTAGATCGGGTCTCGGCCTTCTTTTCCTAGATCCATCACGGCGAGATTATCCAGGAGATCGGCCTTCCCCTGCTGAAGGGCTTCAGGAGGCTCCACTGCAAGCACAGCCGTCACGTAGGGCGCTGCGAAGGATGTTCCTGAATGAAAGCTTGCGCCTCCGCCGGGAGCGGCTGTCCAGATATCGACCCCGGGGGCGGAAAATTCGATGTGAGACCCCCGATTAGCATAGCGGTAATTGCGCAAGTCTTTTGTGACCGCTGTCACGGCGACCACTTGGGGATAAGCGGCCGGGTAGCTCGGGTCCGCCGTTGGACCTTCGTTCCCGGCCGCGGCCACGAAAATCACACCCGACTCGCTCATCCGGGCGATGGCGTCGCCTACGAGGGCATCCTGCGGACCGGAAAAACTCATGTTGATGAGCTTGACGTCGAATTTCTTCATCCAATCGAGCGCCTTTAAGAGGCTGATCGTATCGGCGGCCATATCACCGCGTTCATCTGAATAGAAGACATTGGCGGCATAGAAATCCGCGTCCGGAATGAGGCCGGGCGTGTTCGTAACCGGACCTCCGGCCAGCAAAGAGAGAACTGCCGTTCCGTGCCAGTTCGGAGCGGGCAAACGCCCATCAGGAGAGAAATCGAACCGGTGAATATGACGACCGCCGAAAGTCGGGTGCGCTTCATCGATATCGGTGTCGATCACGCCGACCTTGAGCCCTCTCGCGCATTGCGAGAGCGTGTCTTTCCAGCCCATCACCTCTCTCGCAAAACAGCGGTTCGCGGCGCATGTCGGGATATTGCCGGGAACCGTCGGTGGCAGGCTCCTGTCGAGCGTCACCGGTTCCTCGCGAGCTGACGCACGATAAAGACGGTAAACTCTGTTAAGCTCGAACCGCTGCCCTGGCAGTTCCTTGCTGAGAAGATCCTGGCCGCGAATTGCGTCCAGTCCGGGAGGCACAGTGAAGCGGACGATGGTGTGATCGCTCGCCTCTGAATTCATGAGCGGATCGGCCTTGAAGCCTAGGGCTTGGGCGCGATCGATGGACGCCTGATCCGCGCCGACAGCGAGCACCTCATTCTGTAAAAACGAGAGCCCGCCGATCGGAACCCTTGTCTTAGCCATGATCGTCGTTGCCTCGCTCCGCTCAAACATCGAGCTGTGATAGCGGGTGGCGACAGGGGTGACCGACTTGTCCAGGGCCAGAACCGTCTGGCCCTCCTTTTCTTTATTGCCGACGATATTCCGAATATAAGTATCGGTCGCCGCTTTTCCCTGAGGATCGGGAAGGTGTCCACCAACGCTCACGGCCATGCTTCCGGGGCCGCCCGCCTGAAGCATGGAATGGGAGTCGCGTCGCCCGCCAACCGGGACGCCCAGCTTCATCATATTGCGGCTGGCGTCATAACTGACGGATGCTTGTTGAGACCCCAACTGGACAGTCACGCCCTGAGAAGGCGCCTGGCGCCGCCCCTGCGCGCCTCCGGCGTGACCGTTTCCAGTCCCATCGTTGCGCGCTCCATCATGGCCGCGAGGACCGCTATTGCTGTGAGAGCCGGGTCCGCTGCCCGTGTGGTCTTCGCTGGCTGGGTGGGGCTTTGAATGGTGGCGATCATCATCCTCGCCAGCCAAAGCCACGCCCAAAAACCCGAATCCGGATTGGCAGCCTAAGAGTTTCGCGCAGAAATTGCTGTCGCCAGCCAATACAAGCACGCCCGCCAAGCACAGAGCGGCGGCGTTTCGGAAGCAATCGCGAGAAGAAAAGGGTCGGCGGCGAGGCATTTGCTGGTCCATGATAAGCCGGAATCACGGTTATTCGATAACGCACTCAGCGCTTCACTATTCCGTCTCCGTGTTGAAATTGTGGACTTGGTCAAATTGGCGACAAAAACGCGCCGGCTTTCTTAATTCTGTGCGCGTTTGTTCATGGTCTGGGCGCCGGCACGCGACTTGATATGCGCCACAATTTCAGCTGTAGGCCAGCATGTTTGCGGTAGACCGAAGCGCTTCTGATAGGCGCCGACTGCGGCTCGTGTGCGCCCGCCAGCTTTGCCGTCGATAGTATCGCCGTAAAGGCCGAGGCTGGTCAGCTTCTTCTGCATGAATTCGACATCGGCGGTCAGCGCCTGCACAATGCGCTGCCAAGGCTGGGAGAAACCGCCGCCGCCGCGAATGCGATCAGCGAGATTGCCGACAAAAAGCGCGTAGAGATCGGACTTGTTGTATTCGCGGATCACCTGGAAATTATCAAAGGTGAGGAAAGCAGGGCCGAATATTCCGGCGGGTTGCAGGAGGGACGCCTCCCAGTTCAGCGTCTCCCGCGTAAATTCGCCGCCCTTCACCGGGACAATCCCCATCGCCGCCCACTCGCTCACGGGCTTGCGGATGTCGAGATAGCCGAGCGAGCAATCCACTGCCGCCGGGGCGCGAACCTCAAGGCCCCAGGGATGCTCATGATTCCACTTGATGCCCTGGAGATTTTTTGCGAGCGACGCAAGGGCGTCCGGCACGGAATGCCAGATATCCTTTTTGCCATCGCCATCCTGGTCGACGGCGTACTTGAAGTAATCTTCCGGCATGAACTGCACGAGGCCCATGGCCCCGGCCCAGGAGCTTTTCATGTCCTGCGGAGCGATCACGCCCTCCTGAACCATCCGCAGGGCGTCGATAAACTGTCGTTCGAACAAGTCTTTGCGCCGGCCCGCATAGGCTTCGGTGGCCAGTACCTCGAGCGCATTATAGCGCAGATCGTGCGCATAGGTTCCAAACGCTGTCTCCCTGCCCCAAACGGCAAGGAGGATATAGGGGTCGATCTGATAGGTCTTCTTTATGGCGATCAGCGTGTCTTTGTTCTGTCCAAAGAGCTGGCGGCCCTGCCCCGCCAGATTCGCGAGGGTCTTCTCGCTCAGATACTGCTCCGGCGTACGAACAAACTCCGGCTGCTCCGGTTGTTTCTTGGAGGGTATATCCAGATCCGGCAGCGAAAAATCCGGGTTAAGCCTAGGCGCGACATTATCGTAAGTGCTGGCGCGAATGCCTTTTTCCAGGGCCGTCGCGCGGAAGGAAGCGATCCACGCTCGAAACCCTTCCACCGAGGGCGTACCCGCCAAAGCCGCCTCAATAAGAGAGAGGGACAAAAGCGCCGCCACGATTCCCGCTTTTGCTGATATTGCTTTCAGAGCGAATTTCATCGTCTCGGAATCCTTGGGATAGGCAGCGCCGAGCTTTTCACCGGGTGTCCGCCAGAGGCGCCCTTGACAACGCTTATCGACGATCCGACTGGAAACCAGCCATGCTGCCGCGGCGCTTGAAGCACCCTTACATTGCGCATATCCTCAGACTTGGGCGGGATTTGGAACAACGCCTTCGGAAAATTGGATTTGTCCGCAGCTTAACGCTTGAGGAAGCTACCCTTGTCCGGAGCATATATCAATGAGATCGCGACGGCGGTCCCTCCCCATCAAGTCCACAAAGCCTTTGTTCAATTCCAGCGGCAGATGCTCGACGGTTTCCGCAAGCAGACGATTTTCGACCGGCTGGTCGCAAAAGGGCAAATAGAAAATCGCTGGTCTTGTGTTCTTCCTGCTGACGATCTCTCGCATGCCTCGATTAACGGTGAAATCTTCTATGTTCCGGGGAACTTTCCCTCAACCGGCGAACGCATGCGCAAATACGAGATCCAAGCGCCCGTTCTCGCCCAACGCGCCGTCGACAAGCTGAACCTCGGTGATCGCAAGAGCGAAATCACACATCTGATCGTCACCTCATGCACGGGATTTTCTGCGCCAGGCATCGATCTGGAGATGATTCATCGCATCGGTCTCAACCCCTCCATCGAACGCACGATCATCGGCTTCATGGGCTGCTACGCCGCTGTGAACGCCCTCAAAGCGGCTCGCCATATCGTGCGCTCCGAACCCAAGGCCAAGGTGCTTGTCCTCAGCATCGAGCTTTGCACGCTGCACTTTCAAGAGAACTACGAGCTTGAGGGGATGATGCCCTTTCTGCTTTTCGCGGATGGATGCGCCGCGGCGCTCGTCAGCGCAGAGCCGAGGGGGCTTTCCATCGAGCGGTTTTACGCCACGGTTGTTCCCGAAGCCGCAAGCCAGATGGCCTGGCACATTCGCGACCTCGGTTTCGACATGGTACTTTCAAGCCGCATTCCAACGTCCATCGCGGAAGCCATCCGGCGGGCGTCCGACGCAATCCTCGCGGGGCTCAAGCCCAAGGATATCGAGCTCTGGGCCGTGCATCCGGGAGGGCGCGCCATTCTCGATGCGGTCGAGGCGGCATTCCGGCTGCCGATGACGGCGCTCAACACATCGCGCCGCGTCCTGCGCGACTTCGGCAACATGTCGTCGGCCACCGTGCTTTTCGTGCTGAAATCGCTTCTCGATGAGAACAAGTCCGGCGCGAACGGCTGCGCCATGTCCTTCGGTCCCGGCCTTACAGCGGAGACGATGTTGTTCAAGGCTGTCTAAGGAGCGGCGATGCCCGATTTCTCGAAACGGGACACGACGCCGGAGCTGATGGACGCCGAGGTCGTCAGCTACGAGGAACTCCGTGGCGCGCTTCGCCAACTCACGCAGGCGAACGAGCTCTCCTTCGCTTACCGCCCCACGCTTTCCTTTTTCAAAAGGCTGGCGCGGGAAGGCCGCCTCGCACAAGACCGGCCTATCATCGTCATCGACGCGGCGAGCGGCTATGGCGACATGTCGCGAAAGGTGGATGCCTGGGCAGCCAGAAACGGCATCAACCTTGAAATCGTCGGCGTCGACATGAATCCGTGGGCGGCGCGCGCTGCGGCGGAAGCGACCGCCCCCGGCCGCCCCCTGCGCTGGGTGACCGCCAACCTCTTCGACTTCCGCGTCGAGGGCGGCGCCGACATTATTATGAGTTCCCTGTTCACCCATCATCTGCCCAACCCGCAGCTCGTTCGCTTTCTCCGCTGGATGGAGGAGAATGCGCGCGTCGGCTGGTTCATTAACGACCTCGAGCGCCACCCTCTGCCCTACTACTTCCTGAAGTTCGCGTTCTGGGCTACGCGGCGGCACCGCTTCATGCGCCACGACGGCCCGGTGTCGATCGCGAGCGCGTTCAAGCGTCAGGACTGGGTACGGCTCTTGCGTAAGGCGGGACTGCGCGAAGGCGCCACAAGGATAGAATCATGGATGCCGTTTAGACTGTGCATCTCAAGGGTAAAGGACACTCCATGAAACCTTATGATGCCGCTGTTATCGGAGGAGGCGTGGCCGGGCCCGCGCTGGCCGCAGAGCTGGCGCGCGCAGGCCGCTCCGTCATTCTCTTCGAGAAAGAGAAAATGGCCCATGACAAGGTTTGCGGGGAATTTATCAGCCACGAGGGCGTGCGCTATCTCCACCGCCTTGGCGTTTCGCTCGAAGGGCTGGGCGCCCTTCCCATCCGGTATGTCCGGCTTGCGCGGTACGCCGATGCTGTGACGGATGAACTCCCCTTTGAGGCCCAAAGCCTGTCCCGCCGCGTCCTCGACGAGACGCTTTTGCAACTCGCGTCCACGGCCGGGGCCGAGATCCAGCGCGGCATTCGCGTCAAGGGCCTGGAGAAAGACGGAAATGCCTGGGCCGTCCACCTCGAAGACAAAGAGTCCGTCGCGGCAAAAGCAATATTCCTCGCAACCGGAAAGCACGATCTGAAAGACTGGAAACGGACTCGCGGCCAACATCCCGAGTGCATTGCTTTCAAGGCATACTGGCGCCTCACGGCGGACCGGGCCGCCGAACTCTCCGGCCATGTCGAGCTTATCCTGTTTCCGGGCGGTTATGCGGGCCTGCAGGAGGTTGAAGGCGGCCGCGCCAATCTCTGTCTCATCGTGCGCAAGGATATTTATGCGGCAAGGTATGGATCCTGGGAGAGTCTCTTAAGCGGCATGCGGGAGCGCTGCCCGCACCTCAAAGATCGTCTCGACGGCGCCGCCAGCCTTATGGACAAGCCTCTCGCAATCTCCGGCCTGCCCTTTGGACACGTTGCGTGGGAAAGCGGCGGCGTCTGGCGTCTTGGCGATCAGGCGGCGACGATTCCATCATTCTCGGGAGATGGAATGTCGATTGCGCTCCACAGCGCCCGGCGCGCGGCGAAAGGTTACTTGAGAGGCGAAAGCCCGGAAACGTACCAGCAATCCCTCGCGCGGCAGCTTTCGGCGCAGCTTCATCGCGCGACCATCATCTCGCGCATGCTTGTCAGCGAAACGGGCCAGGGTCTGGCGATGACGGGGGCTGGCATTTTTCCCTTTGTCCTGCCGGTCAGCGCAGGGCTGACGCGAATCCCGGCCCGCGCTCGGAGCGAGCTTGGCGGAGGCGGCGCCGGCGCGTGATCCATGATGGCGTCATGCCATAATGGCTGAGTGTTTGGAGCAGGGTGGGTCGCGTCCTTCTGGCGCTGCTGATCGTTCTCCTTATCGTTGCGCTCACTAAATACGCTTTCTTCGATTACAAGCCCTACTCTCGGACCTCTTCACAATTTCTCCTGTTGAAAGAACGCGTTCTTCTTTTTGAAGCGTGGCGTTGAAAGGCTATAGCAAATCTTTATTGCCTGAGTTGGCCTTGCCCATGACACCGATTTTTGAAACAAAGCGGCTGACGTTGCGTCCGGTCACGCTGGACGACGCGCCCGCCACACAGCGCCTTTTTCCACATTGGGAGATCGTGCGCAATCTGGGACACAACATCCCCTGGCCTTATCCCGAAGACGGGGCCTTGCAATTCTATCGCGATGTGGCGTTGCCGGCCATGGAGCGTGGCGAACAATGGCTCTGGGCCATCCGCCTCAAGCAAGGGCCTTCCCACTTGATTGGCTGCATCGGCCTCAACATTGTGCGCGACTACAACCGAGGTTTCTGGGTTGGCCTGCTCTGGCAAGGGAGGGGCATCATGCAAGAGGCTTGCGAGACCGTGACGGATTTCTGGTTCAATGGTCTCGGCCGCGACAAGCTGCGGGTGGCGAAGGCTGTGGGCAACACCGCCTCGCGGCGCATCACGGAAAAGGAAGGCTCCCGCCTCGTTGGCATCGAGGACCGCGTCTTTCGCATGGGCCCCACCAAGGCTGAGATCTGGGAAATCACAAAGGAAGAGTGGAACGCGCGCCGGCGAAGCGCGGCTGACCTGCGCCTCAGCATGTCAGCCTGAGAAAACGCCGCTGCTCCGGCCGGCGTGTTCCGACCGAGCCCAACGGGCTTTTTGCAGACGCCGCGCGAACGGCGGCGTCTCTCTTCTCAGCTTGGGCGTTTGCGCCCGCATGCTTGAGCCGCGATCTTAGGAAAAAGCGCGTTGCCGGGAGATTGCGTCATCCCGGCCAGCGAAGAGACGAAACGGCGCGCTTTCATGACAAACCTAAGGAATTAATTACCCTGCCCGGCCGT
>JBAVVQ010000009.1:0-2847 GCA_049697375.1 Rhodomicrobium sp. | reverse complement strand
CGGATATCTCACGATGGGCAGGTGCATCGGGGCTCTGAATCAGCGAAAGTTCTTCTGCAACAAAGGCTTCGGCTAGAGCAGAGGACGTCCCCGATGCAGACAGAGTGTAGCCAGGATTCCCTCGATTTCGCCAGCCTTGGCGGACGGAAAGTGACAGCGGCCTTCGATGGCGGCTCCATCACGTCGAACGCAGGCGCATTGCTTTTACGAGAGACTGATCGCGGCATCGGCCTGTCCCGGCAGGTAGCGGCCTGCTTCACAGACGGTCGCAGGCAGGACCGGATCGAGCACGCTGTCGAGACGCTGGTTGCGCAGCGCATTCACGGCATCGCGCTTGGCTACGAAGACCTCAACGATCACGATGAACTGCGCCATGATCCGGTGCTGGGCCTTGTCTCGGGCAAGGCTGAAGCGCGCCGCTCCGATTGCGCTGTGCTGGCGGGAAAGTCCACATTGAACCGGCTCGAACATGCGCCAAAGACAGACGATGACCGCTATCGCAAGCTCAGCGTGGACGAAGGCGCGATGAAAAGGCTGTTCGTCAGCCTGTTTTTGAAGAGCCAGCCGACGCCGCCCGGGCGCATCGTCCTCGATCTCGACGCCACCGACGATCCCATCCATGGCGATCAGGAAGGCCGGTTCTTCCACGGCTATTACAAGTGCTATTGCTATCTGCCGCTTTATATTTTCTGCGGCCGGGAGCTGCTGTTGGCGAAACTCAGGCCTTCGAACATCGACGCCTCGGCCGGCGCCAAGGAAGAGGTCGCCTTCATTGTCGCGCAAATCCGGCAGAGTTGGCCGGATGTTGACATCTGGCTTCGGGCGGATTCCGGTTTCTGCCGCGAAGAGTTGATGGCCTGGTGCGAAGATAACGGCGTCCACTATATCTTCGGCCTTGCCCGCAATGCGCGTCTCGAAGCTTCGATCGCAGACGAACTGACCGAGGCTGAGGCCAAAGCCAAGGAAAGCGGCAAACCCGAACGCATCTTCAAGGAGCTGCGCTACCAAACCCTGAAAAGCTGGAGCTGCGAGCGCCGGGTGGTCGCCAAGGCGGAGCACCTTCCCAAAGGCAAAAATCCGCGCTTCATCGTCACCTCACTGACAAGCGAAGCCGTTGAAGCGAAGGAGCTTTACGAAAAAATCTACTGCGCCCGCGGCGAGATGGAAAACCGCATCAAGGAATGCCAGCTCGACCTTTTTGCGGACCGGACCTCGGCGGCAAGCTTGCGCGCCAATCAGCTGAGGCTGTGGTTCGCCTCGCTTGCCTATGTGCTCATGACCGCCTTGCGGCGCATGGCTTTGCAAGGAACTGAACTTGCCCAGGCCACCGCCGGAACCATCCGGCTCAAACTTCTGAAGCTTGGCGCGCTGGTCACCGTCAGCGTCCGCCGCGTCAAGATCGCCATCGCTTCGGCCTGCCCGCTGAAAGGCGTGTTCGTCAACGCTCTTCGCCGATTATGTCCAGCCGCATGAAGCGGAGGATGAAGCCGCCCCCTGGACAAAGAGACATTGCGAAACTTTTGGCGCCCGGGTCTCCGGCGCAATTGCCGTGCCTATGAAAGCGCGCGGCCAGCTGTCAATCCTCCCGCACAAAGCCGCCGTCGTGGTTCCCATGCTGGTGAGAAATGCGGGCTAGGACATAGATCCAGGTCGTGCTTATATCGCCGCGGATTAGGTCGGGGGCGAACGAGCGTACCGGATTCATCGATGCGCCGCTAACCGGCGCTGCCCAAAGGCCCGCCAAGGCTATATATCCGCCGACCGCGAGAGCTCCGTTCGAACCGATGTTACGGGCGCCCGACGCTGTGCCAAGAATCGTGCTGACCAATCCGGTTGTAAGCAAGACCTCCATTATAAGCGCCTGAAGATTGGTGAATCCCGGACCTGGCGCCGTGGCGCCGAGCAAGCCTCCCGTGCCGAACATCGCCCGCAGGAAGCAAGCCGCGGCGATGCACCCGGCGGTCTGGGCCGCGATATATCCCGGGACCCGGCCCCAGGGAAAATTGCGCCGCGCCGCAAATGCCAACGTGACCGCTGGATTCAAATGCGCTCCCCCGACCGCTCCCATAAAATAGATGATCGCCATGACCATGATGCCTGGAGCCACGACCTTCATGCTAAGGGTTATCTGTCCGCCGCTTTGCGCTCCGATGACGCTGGCGCCAGCCGCCACGGCGACGAGGAGGAATGTGCCCCAGGCTTCCGAGAAAAGGCGCCGCCATTCATAGGCGGAATCCAAAAAATCGGGCGGCGCCCATCCGTGCAGCATAAGGTCACGCGGCGCCGGTGTGGGCCGGCGGGAATGCGCGGCGGTCATGATTTTTTTCCGCACGATCGACGATTTCTATTGGTCAAATTGACGGTTTGATCCAATAAGGTTCTACGCCATAATTCCTATGAGTTTCTATTTCCCAATCCCGGTCTGCGTAGCTGTCATCGTCAAAACCAGGGGCGCAGTTGAGCTGTTCTTTCGTGATATCGGTGCGATAGCCCGATAGCCGTCGAGCTTGGTATCGTATTTGAGCATTGGCCACGGCAAGCGGTAATGGCTTTTGAGACGGCCGAGGAAGCCCCCGAAAACGACGACTGCGTAAGCGACCTGACCGCTGACGCGCTCGATTACGAGATGATCGATGGAGCCCACTTTCATGCCATCCGCGTCGTAAACGGCGGCGCCCTCAACTTCCCGGCTGGAGATCAGGCGTTTGCCGCCGGCGGCCGCAGATAGGTTTGAGTCTTGCACAATGAAATCCTCCATGTGGGAGCCTAACCCTGTTCAGCATCAGGCCGTTCCAGCAGGGCTAGCGCTTGCACGTCGTTGGGCCGGCGAAAAGCTCCGTATTAGTC
>JBAVVQ010000008.1:0-15964 GCA_049697375.1 Rhodomicrobium sp. | reverse complement strand
GGCGACAAGCTCAAAGGGAATTCGACAAAGGGAATAACCAAAATCGATATTTAAATGCAGCGCCTAAGCTGCTTCAGATGCTTCCACGCCATCGAAGTAACCCGGCAAAACTTTGTGGTGCTGAGCGAAGCTGCGCCCGCCCATGCAAAACAGTCAATCAAGATCTAGGCGCTTGTTTTGATTGGTGGAGCCAATGAGATTCGAACTCACGACCTCTGCAGTGCGATTGCAGCGCTCTCCCAGCTGAGCTATGGCCCCTTCGCTCCCATTTACTCGCATGGCGCGAGTCCTGTCAAGGCAAGCCGCTGCCGCGCCTCATGCAGATTTTTTCCAGGCGCCGTTTGCGTCTTGCCGCCAATAGCTGACCTCGAAGCCTGCCGCCTTGGCGCGCTTCCACTCGGCGCGGGCGAGCGCCTTGGCCTCTTCGTCCGCGCCATCAAAAAGACGGATCACGCGGCTGAATCGTTCGGGCTCGCGCTCCTCCGCCGCTTCAAGGAGGAAGAGAACCGCCGCGCCGTTCGGATTCGTATCATCGACTGTGAGAAAAGCAGGCTGACGAGCGGCATGGCCATCGCGAGCGCCGCCATGGGGCAGGAAGGATTCGTCGCGATAAGTCCAGAGCGCGCTGTCGATCGTTTCAAGGCGCTCAGGCGTTGAGAAACGCAATAGAGCGCGCCAGCCACGAGTCAGTGTCTTCTCAACGAGGATTGGCAGCACAGCCTGAAGCGGCTGCCTTTCGAGATGATAAAACCAGAACTCCGGCGCGGTCATCGCTTGCCCGGTCTTTGGTTGTCATCGGCATAGGGGTTTTTTGTCTTGCGCACGTGAAGGCGCACGGGCGTGGGGCCAAGGGCGAAGCTCTTCTTCAGGTCGTTGACGAGATAGCGCAGATAGGAGTCCGGCAGCGCTTCGGGGCGCGACGCGAAAATGATGAATGTGGGCGGGCGGGAGTTCGCCTGCGTGATATAGCGCAGCTTGATCCGCCGGCCGGATATAGCGGGCGGTTGATGCCGCTCCAGCGCTTCCCCGAACCATCGGTTCAACTCCGCCGTGGGAATGCGCTTGTTCCAGGCTTCATAAACCTTGAAGGCGGCCTGCATCAACTTGTCGAGCCCCCGGCCCGACAGCGCGCTGACCGGCACAAGCGGCGCACCCACGAGTTGCGGCAGCATTCGCTCGGCGGCTTTCTTGAGCTCCGCTAGGCAGCTCTGAGGCTCCGCCACCAGATCCCACTTGTTCACCGCGAAAACAAGTCCGCGCCCTTCGCGCTCTACAAGATCGGCGATGGTGAGATCCTGCTTTTCGAATGGCATCTCGGCGTCGAGAAGAAGCACCACCACCTCGGCGAAGCGGATCGCCCGAAGCGCATCGCCGACGGCCAGCGTTTCGGAACCTGCGATGATGCGCGCCTTCCTGCGAAGGCCCGCCGTGTCGTAAAGCCGGACTTTCTTCCCCTTCCAGTCGAAATCGGCGGCGATGGCATCGCGTGTCAGGCCGGCTTCGGGGCCGGTGATCATCCGCTCCTCACCGAGAAGCGCGTTGGCTAAAGTGGATTTCCCGGAATTGGGCCGGCCGGCGATCGCGAGCTTGAGAGGACGGTCCCGGGGTTCGCCGGCTTCTTGATCACCTTCATCGCCAGACACGTCGCCTTCACGTCGCCCCAGTTCATCCAGACGGAGGCTTACCTCGGACATGAGATCTGAAAAGCCGATATTGTGCTCGGCCGAAATTGCGACCGGCTCCCCAAGCCCCAATTCGAACGCGCCGTAATACCCTCCGTCTGCTGCGCGTCCCTCACTTTTATTAGCGGCCAGAATGAACGGCTTTCCCGAAGTGCGCACAAGGTTTGCAATGTTTCTATCTGCGGCCGTCAGTTCGCTGCGGGCATCGATCACGAAAATGACGAGATCGGCCTCGGCAATAGCCTGTTCCGATTGTTCCTTCATCCGGGCCGCGATGCTGCCGGGTTCGGCGTCCTCCAACCCGGCTGTGTCGGTCAGAATGATGTCATGCGCGCCAAGGCGGATGCGTGTCTCCTTGCGGTCGCGCGTCAGGCCGGGCATGTCATCGACGAGCGCCAGCCGCTTGCCAGCGAACCGGTTGAATAGGGTCGATTTGCCGACATTGGGCCGGCCGACGATGGCGACGGTGTAAGCCATGGGCGCTGAAGAAGCCGTAAGAGTGTTTCTGCCCGTAGCCCTTACGGCTTACGGATCAGTTCATGGCTATAAGTTTGGCCTTGTCCGTTAGAACGTAAAGGCTTCCCTCTGCAACAATGGGCGTAATCATGACCGGAGAGCCGAGGTCCGTCTGCATCCCGATCGTTCCGGAAGCCGCGTCAACGCCGACGAAGAGCCCCTCAGATGAGGCAAGCCAGAGCCTGCCGCCCGCGAGCACCGGCCCGCTCCAGCGGCCGTCGCCCGGCAATGACGTGACCCAGCGCACCTTGCCGTCCTTGCGAGTCAAGGCAATCAATTTGCCGGTGGTGTCGACAACAAAAAGCGTGTCCCCGGCAACCCATGGCGTTTGCGAGCCGCTGATTTCGCGCGTCCATAACCGCTCGCCCTTGTCTTTCGACGTGGCGATCAACTGTCCGCCGCGGCTCATCGCGAAAACCGCTGTCCCGTCGACAACCGGGCGCGCGGCTTCGCCGATTGCGGTCGCCGAACTGTTGATCCGCCCCTTTGCGAGGGAGTCGGTCCACTTCGGCTGGCCATTCTTAATATCGATGGCCGTGATTTCACCGGAGGGGTATGGGACATAAACCAGATTGCCTGCGACAGCGGGGCTTGCGCTCGTTAGCACAGCCGCGCCCTCAGGCAGCCCCTTCTGGGTCCAAAGCTCCGATCCGTCTGTTGCCTTCAGGCAATACAGCTCGCTTTCCGAGTTGACGACAAACACGCGGCCATCGGCGGCCGTGGGCGCCTCCCGGATCGGGATATTGAAATTCTTGGTCCAGACAGGCTGACCCGTTCCCGCATCGAGGGCGATGACGGTGCCATATCCCGTGGCGACAAAGATTTTGCCGCCATCTGCAGCGATTCCGCCGCCGAACCCCGCGCGCGCCACATTATTCGAGTTAAAGGGGTGCAGGTAATCAAAGCCCGATTTCTGGTCTGGCACGGTATTGAACCGCCAGTCAACCCCTCCATTCGCAACCGAGATGGCGCGAACCGCGCCCTCGGCATCCAGGGTAAAGATTCGCTTCTCGTAAACGATCGGGATCGCCGTGAGACGCTGGCGCTTAGACGAACCCTCGCCGGCATCCGCGGTCCACACGGTATGCAAGGCCTCGCCGATGGCGAGATGCCCGGGCGCATTTGTCGGAACGCCTCCCGGCTGGCTCCACGACGCGTTCGTCACCGCAGGCGGCAGGGCGACCGGGCCGGCGGCCTCGGGCGCAGAGATACTTCCCTTTTCGTCGGCCTTCAGCACTGAAATCCGGCGCCCGGGAAGCTTTTCCTGCTTCTTGTCGAACATCGACGTAACAGACGAAAGCCCCGGGACACTTGGCTCGCTTAGGCCCATGGACTCGCATCCGCCGAGACTCAATGCCGTAATCGTGATGAGCGAAACTGACTGCAACAGCAAGAGGGGGTGGCTTGCGCCCCGGTTACTGTGTCTTAGCCTCATTTGCCCTGTCCTTTGTCCCCGTTGATTCCATCGGCGCCGTCTTCGACTGTTCAAGAAGCACCGCCAGCATGACCTGCGCCCGCTGCCGCATTCCGGCTGGCGCCTCGCCATCGCTCATAATTTCCCGGAACAACTGCTCCGCTTCGTCCTTTTTGCCTTCCTTGTACGCAGCAAGGCCCAAAATCTCCTTGGCGGCAAACCGCCACTCGCTCGTTCCTGACCGCAACGCTTCCAACTGGCGGGCCAGCGACTCATAACTTTCCTTATCCACCGACAGGGCTGCAACCTGGACCCGCGCAAAATCCCGAAGCGCAGAAGGCGCGGCCGCGTCGTCGACGACTCCACGATAATCCTGGAGCGCCGATTCAAGATGTTTGTTAGCTACCGATTCGGCCGCTGCATGCAAGCGGGCGAGTACGCGATATGCACCGGGTCCGTTGCCCGCAAGCGTGGCAAGCGCTTTCTCGGCTTCGTCCAGATTCCCCGCATCGATCAAAGTCTGAGCATTGGAAAGCGCGTCGCCCCCTCTGGCGGCTTCAGCCGCGCGTCTTTGCGTCTCGTATTTGTAGCCGCCTACGATGGCGAGGATGACGAAAGCGCCCGCAATAAGATAAGAGCCATAGGCCTTGAAGAATTTTACAGTCCGCTCGCGCCGGTAGTCTTCTTCGACCTCACGGAAAAAACTTTCATCATTGGTCATGGCGCTTTTGCCTTAAATTCTGAGTGACTGATTCGCAACAGATAGGACAGCGGCGGTTGCAATGGAAGAAGACTGAAAGTCTTTATCCGAAGACCTTGTGGCGCATCTCGCCGCGGTCTTAATCTCCAGCTTTCGCATTCCCAATGAGACACCTGCTCAACTGGGCTTCCTTTTGGACATTTTCGTGACTCGTTGTGCCTCGCTGGCCGGTTTGGCCATGGCGTAAACATGTTCCTTGGCCGGAAACAGCCTGGCGCGAACTTCCGCAGCATAGTCTTTTACCGCGTCTTCAATCGCCCCGCCAAGTTCCGCGAACTTCTTCACGAACTTTGGCACGGTCGGCGAAAGACCAAGCATATCTTCCAGCACAAGAATCTGGCCGTCGCACTCGGCTGAAGCCCCGATGCCGATGGTCGGGATGGGAATCGCGCGGGTGATCTTGGCGGCGAGCAATTCAGCCATGCCTTCGAGCACAACCGCAAAGGCGCCCGCATCCGTGACGGCGGCGGCGTCCGCCTCGATGGCCGCCCATTGATTGCGATGGCGTCCTTGCGTCTTGAAGCCGCCCATCACATTCACCGACTGCGGCGTCAGCCCGATATGCGCCATGACCGGAATACCGCGTTCCACTAGATAGGCGATCGTCTCCGCCATGCGCCGGCCGCCTTCGAGCTTGACCGCCCCGCAGCCCGTTTCCTTCATAATCCGTACGGCGTTCCGAAAGGCCACGGCGGGCGATTCCTCGTAGGAGCCGAAAGGCATATCCACAATCACAAGGGCGCGCCTCGACCCGCGCACGACGGCTGCCCCATGCATGATCATGAGTTCGAGGGGAACCGGCACTGTCGTTTCATGGCCATGCATCACCATCCCGAGCGAATCGCCGACCAGGAGGAAATCGACATGCGAATCGATGAGGCGGGCCGTGTGGGCGTGATACGCCGTCAGCGACACGATCTTTTGCTGTCCTTTCCGAGCCTTGATGTCTGGAGCCGTGACTCGGCGCGTTTCGGAGTGCTGTGACATTTAGGGAGATCCTTACGAGATGATATTCGTCATAGCGAAAATGATCACGGCAGGAAATAGGCGAGATAAACAAAGCCGCAATTCTCCCAATCGAAAATTAACCGAGATCCTATTCCGAGGCGGGGTGGTAGTTCAAAGTTTAGGAAAATCGACCTAGTGTGGAGGAAAGTAAGGTCGAGGCTATTTATGAAAAGGCGGCTCTTTCTCGCGGTCTTATCCGCCGTTGTCGTGATCGCGATGAGCACCCGTATTGGCGGTTGCCACGCAGCGCCGTTTTCCGGCGCGGCGCCTTCGCTCTCGTCTCCAAGAACATCGGCGCTGATTAAGGTTCAAACTGCGTGCGGCTGGAACTATTCCTGCACCAACCTCGGGAGCGGCGGCAACGGCCCGCAGCAAGTCCAAATCTACGGCCCGGTCAATATCTACACGGGCGCCGACGTCAAACCGGAAATCTGGAGAGTTCCTGAAGGGGCGTGGCCCTGGACTGGAGCCCAGGGAAACCAGGAATGGCGGGGCTGGGGCTGCGGGGGCCACCAGTGCGACGAAAGATGCGGAGCCGCCTGCTGGTTCAACCGCATTCGGAACGGTTATTGCGGGCACGGGTGCAATGTTTACCGCGAGCATGTTATGTTTCAGCCCATTGGTGGCGCTCTCAGACCGTACGTTTATCGAAGCCAGCCGGGAGGGGGTTATGGCTACGGCTCGCCGGACGGCTATGGATACGGGTATGGGGGGAGCCAGGGATCAGGCGGGTACGGATACGGGTATGGGGACGCCCAGGGATCGAGCGGATACGGGTATGGGGGTGGCCAAGAATCGGGCGGGTACGGATACAACCAGGCGTCCGCCGATTACGCCTCGAGCCCGGGGGATTACAGCCAGACCTCGGCGGAACAGGGCTACGCCTCTCCCTCCGGCGATTCCCAGAATGCGCCCCAGGATTACGGCGCTTCCGCTCCCCAAGGCGAGCGCTTCATAGATCGTCTGCGGCGCTATTTTTACGGGAGGCCTCGTCGCGAAGCGTATGGTGACAACGCTCCCGTCCGTGACACTGGGGCTGTCCGCTTTGAAAGGCCAGGCAACAACCTCGTGCCCCTAAAGCGATTCAGCGGTCCCAAATACCCCCCAAATTCCGATGCAGGATCGAAATCCTATGGGGGACCGAAATAGGAACCATTCCGTGGTTCCCCCGTCGCCGGAGTCCCCGCCTGATCCCTTGTAGCGCCGAAAGCCTCAGGCTATGCGACGCAAACGGCAACCGACGGAATTCACCTCCCGTCCAAGCTTTTGCAGCTTTTCCCGGTAATCAGGCTGCTCGCCGGAGAGACTCCTCATGGTCTGAGCCAGACTGCGCAGCCGGCTAATCATCTCCACAAGTTCTTTCTCGTCGGCGTGATCTTTGCATACAGAAGCCGTCATAGCCCTACCCCATCCGAGTATTCTTTCGATATCAAGATAAGTCATTATCTCCGGTTTGGGAGAATAAAGTTTTGTAATCTTTCGCAACTCGCTTCCTATTGGGGAAGCAAGACCGGGAAAGGTTCCGGCCGCCCCCCGCGATCAGCCGGTGGATGCGCAAATCTGACGCGGGAGCCGAACTTCTACCAAGGGATGATAACACAACGATTGCCACTTCCCATTTCTCCCCTGCCCCGCTAGAGACAAAGACTGTCCCGGCGAACGTGGGCGGCTGACCCGCGGACCTTGCAGTTTTACCGAAGGCGCTTCAATTATGCTCGACCGCCGTAATTTCCTCAAACTGGCGCTGGCCGCGCAGGCATTCGCGGCGCTTCCTGCGAATGCGGCATCACCCAATCTCCGTTTCGGGGAAGCCCAACCTTTTTCACCCGACTGGCTGAAGGCGCATGCGCAGGCTCTTGCAGCGGCGCCATACAGCCCCCCGCCCCGCCCCGATCCGGGCATCGTTGCATCGATCGATTACGACGCGCATGGCAAGCTGAAATACAAAAATGATTTCGCGCTGTATGGCGACGGGCATCCGAGCGCCTTTCCGATCACTTTCATGCATGTCGGCCAATATTTTCCCAAGACGGTGCGCATGTACGCCCTGGAGCCTTCCGGCGATGGCGGCAGCAGCGCAAGGGAGATCCTTTATGACCCGGACTACTTTTCAATTCCTCCGGATAGCGTCGCAGCAAAGCTTCCACCAAATCCCTCGCGCTTCGCAGGTTTCTGGCTACGCGAGCCGAAAGCAGGCACCGAGGATTGGCGCATCGCCGAGCCTTGGGTGACATTCCTCGGCGCCTCCTATTTCCGTGCGAAAGGCGAACTCGGCCAGGTGGGGTTGTCCGCGCGGGGCATAGCACTCACGCCGGGCGGCAATGCGATCGAGGAGTTTCCAGACTTTGTCGCCTTCTGGTTTCTGCCTGCGTCCTCGGCTTCGAGAAATGTTACGGTTTATGCGCTCCTCGACGGACCAAGCGTGACCGGCGCTTACAAATTCGTCATGGAGCGGACGAAGGGCGTGGTCATGGACATCGAGCCGACGCTTTTCTTGCGCCAGCCCGTTGAGCGGCTCGGCCTCGCGCCCCTCACCTCGATGTACTGGTATTCCGAGACGGTGAAGCAGGCTGCCATCGACTGGCGCCCGGAGGTGCATGATTCCGACGGCCTTGCCATGTGGACCGGCGGCG
Source organism: Rhodomicrobium sp. (assembly GCA_049697375.1). Lineage (GTDB taxonomy): Bacteria > Pseudomonadota > Alphaproteobacteria > Rhizobiales > Rhodomicrobiaceae > Rhodomicrobium. The sequence goes on along the minus strand of JBAVVQ010000008.1, from coordinate 7,951 downwards.
GCGAGCACATCTGGCGTCCGCTCAACAATCCGGCGCACACCGCCATTTCGAGCTTTGCGGACGAGCATCCGCGCGGCTTCGGCCTTCTGCAGCGAGACCGTGAGTTCGATCATTACCTCGACGGCGTAGGCTATGAAAAACGACCTTCCGCCTGGGTCGAGCCTCTGGGCGACTGGGGAAAGGGAGTGGTGCAACTCGTCGAGATGCCGACCGATGACGAGATCATGGACAATGTCATCGCCTATTGGATTCCGGGGAAACCGACACAGGCGGGCGACCGGATTGATCTGCGCTACCGGCTCCACTGGCTCGCGGATGAACCCTTTCCCACAGAGCTTGGCCGTTGCATCGCGACGCGATTGGGCCGAGGCGGCGAGCCGGGTCAGCCGCGTCCCTTCGGCGTGCGGAAGTTCCTAGTGGAGTTTCTGGGCGGGCCGCTCAGAGAGATTCCGAACGGCGTGAAGCCGGAACCTGTCCTTTGGGCGTCACGCGGCAAGTTCTCTCAAATCATGCCCGAGGCCGTGCCCGACGACGAGCCGGGGCACTGGCGCGCCCACTTCGATCTCATCGTCGATGGACGCGAGCCTGTCGAGATGCGCCTCTATCTGAAATCCGGCGACAGAGTTCTGACCGAGACCTGGCTCTATCAATACCACCCCTTCGTGACGGACGCGCGCCCGGTCGGGTACTGATTGCCGCGGACGTCATCCCGGTCAAACGAAGCGCGAGCCGGGATCGCAAAAAGGTAAACGCTTCATTCGTTACGATCCCGGATAGGGCTTGCACCCTTCCGAGATGACATTTCCTTGGCCGAGATTGGCGTTTGCCAACGGCAAAAAAGATAGCGCGAGGAGTAGACCCCTGCTTGATGCGCCCGTCTTCAGGCTGACCATGTAAGCAGCTCTCTCTATATATATCAAAGTGTGGCAGCCGGCGCAGCTCCGCCCGCCAAACCCAACCCGCGAAGGTAAAGAAGCACGCCAGCCTCCAAAAGCTCTTCCGGCGAGATCGCCGATCCCGTTTGCGCAGTCCCGCGTCCGAAGAGCGAGGCGATACCGTGCGACATCGCCCAGATGTGCAACGCAACCATCTGGCAGGGCGGGCGGCTGTCCTCGGGAAGTTTCTCGACGAGCTTCTTTGTGGCGGCATAGAGCGCATCGAGCGCCCGGTCGGCAGACTCTTGAAGCCCAGCATTTAAGGCTTTCGGCAAGCCCGTTTCGAACATGGCTGCATAATAGGCGGGCTCATTGCGGGCGAAGGCGAGATAGGCGCGACCCACACTCTGCAGCGCCTCGAGCGGAGATGGGCGCCCGCCATGCCACGCCTTTTCAAGATCGTTCGCAAATCGCTCAAAGCCCAAGCGCGCCACCTCCGCCATCAATTCCTCCCGGTCGCGGAAATGGCGGTACGGCGCAGCGGGGCTGACGCCTGCTGAGCGCGCGGCTTCGGCGATCGTGAAACCAGCCGGCCCTTTCTCGCCGATGAGGCTGAGCGCGCTCTCAATGAGCGCCTCGCGCAAATTGCCATGATGATATCCGCGCCGCCCGGGGCCGCAATGCTTCCAGCTCATGTTAGGAAGATTTACATGGCGGCGCTCGTTTGAGCAGCACTTATTTGCCGGAATGCTTTCGAAACTGGCTCTCCAAACAAAAAGGGTCATGCCTGTCCAGCCCATGCATGATGTCGTAGTCAGCGAATGCGGGCGCCGACAACATGGTGAGGGCGCTCATCGCGGCTATGCGGGATTTGATCATTTTTTGGCGATAATGGGATGTAAAAGATTTGAATCTTGAATCGAGCGATGTAACGCTGGCTCGACAACCTGACCGCGAGAGGCAACCGGAGGCGATCCCGGCGCAATCAGGGGCCGCGATCGCCTTGATGGACAAAGAGCGCCTCCGTCAAAGCGAGCAGAGGTTTCGGGCGGCCGTCGAAGCCATGGACGGCATTCTCTGGACCAACAATGCCGCAGGCGAGATGGCGGGCGAGCAACCGGCATGGGCAGCGCTCACAGGACAGACCTACGACGAACTATCAAGGCTTTGGGTGGTCAAGAGCCGTCCATCCTGACGATGCGAAGCCAGCCATAAATGCCTGGAAAGCTGCGGTCGCGGAGCGGCGTATCTTCGTGTTCGAGCATCGCTTTCGCCGCCGGGATGGCCAATGGCGTCTCTGTTCGATTCGGGCCGTTCCGGTATTCGATGAGGCAGGCCGGCTTCGCGAATGGATCGGCATCCACGCCGACGTCACGGAGCAGCGCGCGAGCGAGCGGCGTGTCCGGTTCCTGCAGCCTGATCTTCCCGCTGTTCTGATCACCGGCTATACCGACGCCATCGATCCTGGCGCGAGCACATTGCCCGTGCTTGCGAAGCCATTTCGAGCCGCGGAACTCGCCCGCGCGGTGGCGGAGGCGATCAAAGGCTCCGCTGCAATGTGAGGAAAGCTATCGCCTGTTCGCCAAGGCGACGGCGAGCGCTCTGCCGAGAGCTTCGACGGTATACGGCTTATCAAGCACCGGTATATTCATTCCTGGCAGCTTGATGTCGTAGCCGCTGCAAATGATGAATGGAACATCCTTCTTCAAAAGCTTCGTGGCGATGTCGCTTGAAAGCTCGGCGCCAAGCCGAACGTCCAGCATAACGCAATCGAACGGGCCGTCGTTTTCGAGCGTGGCCAGCGCTCCATCCACCGACCTTTCAGCCCCGGTAACCACGCAGCCCAATTCGACAAGCATCTCTTGCGCGACGAGAGAAGAAAGATCGTCGTCTTCGACAACCAAAACACGGATGCCCTTCAGCTGAGGTTGGTCCACCATTCCACCTCCCGCCCCCACGAAACGCAAGTTGAACATCGCAAAGCCTTCTATCCTGAATAACTCTGAAGCTCGCCGCAAGTCTAACTAGTTATACAGCTCATGCATGTTTATTTCAAGATTTCAGAGAACCTACTTTTATTCAACCGGACATTTATTAAAGAATTAAGGCAAGGTTTAAGATCAGCCTGCCTCACTAGAAAAGAGCCGCCACGCTGAAGCTAAAAATTCTGCTATTTGAGAAAAGCAGGCCTTAAAACACCGTCAAAGGAATTTCGCTCCGTTGAACAAGATCGAGTGAGCGGCTTGGACACCAAATGCGAACCTTGGCAACCCCATGTTTACCGCTTTCCCTGCTTAACATAGACGAATTTTCCACACAATTCGCCGATCTAAGTAGCTAAGGTCACGCTCGATCAATTGCCGGTGATAACCATGGCCGCCAAACTGCCCTCCAAGGGCCCGGGCGTCAATCATCTCACAGCGGCAGATGCGACGCCGCCGAAAGTGGCCATCACGAGATACTTGCGCAAGGGCGCCGTTTTTTGACTCCTCGCCCCAATTTTAAGCGTTGGCTCAAGTTCGCTCCCATGCTCCTGTGGCACAACTGGGCCGTTCGTTTAAGTGGCGGCCGCGCGCCTGGATCATGATGCTGCTCCGCGGCCGGGGATATTACAGCCATCCCCTGCGCTTGAAGTAGTAATATGGCAGAATAGCCGAGGCGATCATCAGGGCAATGGCCCAAATATAGCCCAGCGGCCAATCGAGTTCCGGCATGTGCTTGAAGTTCATGCCGTAGATCGACGCCACAAGCGTAGGCGGCAGGAACACGACGGCTGCGACCGAAAAGATTTTGATAATCTGGTTCTGCTGCAGATTAATGAGGCCGAGCGTGGCGTCGAGCAGAAAGTTGATCTTGTTCGAGAGAAACGTCGCCTGATCGGTCAGCGCGACCACATCCCTTTCGAGCACCCTGGAGCGGGCGCGGGCTTCTTTCACCTTCAGCTTATCGTTTGCGTCGAGCGTCGTGTGATAGGTAAGGACGCGATTGATGCTGACGAGGCTTTCGCGCACCTTGCTCAAAAGATCGCCGTCGCGGCCGATCTTCTCGATGATCGTCTGCATGTCCCCCGTGCTCAACAGCGGCCTTTCGCCCGGCGTCCTACGAAACACCGAGCGGGACACGCCGTCGACATCGCGCCCGACAGTCTCGAGCGTATCAGCGATGCGGTCGCACAGCGCCTCGATCAAGCCCATCATGATCAGCTCGCCTGTGGAGCATGGGACGGCGCCCGGCTTCTGAGCCCGCGAGAGATAGTTAGCGAACGCCTTGGGCTCGGCGTAGCGCAGCGTCACGAGTGTGTTTCCCTTCTGCACGAAAGTAATGGGGGTCATCTCAGGAGCCTCCGTGTCGATCCGCACGACCGCGGTGAGCGTCATGAACTCGGCGCCGTCCTCCTGATAGAGACGGGCCGAAACCTCGATTTCCTCCATCTCCTCGCGGGTGGGGAGCGAAATGCTGAGCAGCTTCTCAACCTGATGGTCCTCCTCCACCGTCGGTACGAGGACATCAATCCATACGATATCGGTCGAGGAGCCTTGGAGCGTGACCGGGATTTCGTCGCAAGCGAGCGGCTGAAGACGGTTGTCCTGGCGCCTGTACGCTTTGATCATGGCTCCCCCTCTTGGCGCGAGCGTGCGCCGCATTCCGACAGTCGCAGACGGAACATGCTTCGCATAATCATCTTGACGGATTCAACACTCTGGATTTAGCTCGTCGAGCGAAAGGTCGGCGTTATTACAATGCGCACCCTCCTGGCCATATTCATCACCCTGGGCCTGATGTTGAACTCGGGCAGCGGTTTTGTTGCGGCTGCTTTCGCGAAAGCAGCCTTGGCCGCAAAGGAAAGCGCGCATAATCACCCGACGGTCCCTCACGCGCACAGCAAAGAGGCGGGGAATTGTCACAAGCACACTTCGAAATCCCCAGCGCACGAATGCAAGTGCTGCGGCCAAAACACAAAATGCACGCATGAATCCTGTGCGTGTCTGAAGTGCTTCAGCGTGCTTGCCGATGTCCGGCCTATCAACCATCCTGGCATAATTGTAGCGGCGCTTCATGAGCCGAAGGTTTTCGATGAGCCTCTTGGCGGCATGCGAAAGCCTCCTCCACCGCCTCCTCAATCCTGATCCTTTTCCGTCGTATCTGGAAGGCGCGCGGTCTTTTGCGGCTGCATGCCAGACGATAATCTTTTCGAATAGGATCAAGACAAAATGACTTTCAAGACTCTCACAATCGCTTCTATTGGGCTGGCAGCCGTCATGGTCGCTTCACAGGCTTTCGCGGCGGCGAGCGATTACGAGTTCCAGGCCATCTCTAAAGAGGTCAAGGCCAGCAGCAACGCGGAACTGGCCGTCCGGCTCATTTACAAGCCAACGAACAAAGCCATACCCGGCGCGGTTCTGTTTCGCACGCGCCTCGACATGTCGCCCGACAATATGGCCGACATGGCGACCAGCATAGCGCCCGATGGCTCAAGCGAACCCGACGTTTATCGCTTCAAGGCCGATCTTTCCATGGCCGGAAGCTGGGCGCTGAAGCTCATGGCCAAGGTTCCGGGCGAGAGCGAGACCGTGCAAGGCGCGGTCATCGTGAAGGCCAAAGACTAAGGTCATGACCAGAATGTTTCTGGCGGGCGCCGCCATTGCGGCGGTTCTCGCGTGCTCCATCGCCGGCTACCGTTCGGGCTCCGGCATAGGACCAAGCGTGCGCGCTCTTGCGGCCACAATCGTGGCGCAATCCAATCCGGCTCAGCGGACGATCCTTTATTGGAAGGACCCGGATGGGAAAAATAATTTCTCGACCGAGCCGAAAAAGACGCCGGACGGCCGCGACTACCTCCCGGTCTACGAAGACGAGGAAGCGGGCTTCAAGAACGAGAAACCCGCAAAGACGCAAGGCAATCGCAAGATCCTCTATTATCGCAACCCCATGGGGCTGCCGGACATTTCGCAGGCGCCAAAAAAAGGACTCGATGGGGATGGACTACATCCCTGTCTATGAGGGTGAGGCGGAAGACGGCTCAACGGTAAAAATTGCGCCCGGCAAGCTGCAGCGGACCGGCGTGCGATCGGAAGCCGTGTCGAAGCGGGCGCTTTTCACGTCCATCCACGCGCCCGGCGTGATTCAGGCTGACGAGCATCGCCAGGCCGTTGTAGCGCTTCGCTTCGATGCCTTCCTCAATGAGCTGGAACACATCACGACGGGCAGCAAAGTCGCGAAAGGCGAGCCGTTGATGCGCGTCTACAGTTCGGCGCTCTCCGCCGCCGCCGCGCAATACGTCACCGACCTCGGGTTACGAACCACCGGCGGCCTTCCTCAAAATCGTGGCGCCCGGCAGCGTCTCGAGAACCTCGGCGTCCCGGACGAGATCATCAAGGACATCGAGCGCAGCCGGGAAGGCTCTTTGACCGTCACCTGGCCCGCGCCGCGTGACGGCTACATCACCGAACACAATGTCGTCGAGGGCATGCAGGCGAAGGCCGGCGACGTTCTCTTCCGCATCGCCGACCTGTCCGTCATCTGGGTGCTGGCCGATGTGGCGGAGCGCGATCTCGGTCTGATGGCGCCCGGCCAGAAGGTGACGATCACGCCGCGCGGCTACCCAGACCGCTCATTTGCCGGAACGGTTGGCCTAATCTACCCGGTGCTGAACAAGGAAACGCGGACAGCGCGCGTACGCATCGTGCTCGCCAATCCCGATACCATCATGCGCCCGAACATGTACGCCGATGTCGTGATCGAAAGCGGCGGCAATCGGCCTGTGATCGCGGTCCCGGAAAGCGCTCTCATTAACAGCGGGAAGCGCCAGGTCGCCATCGTCGATAAAGGCGAAGGCCGCTTCGAGCCTCGCGAGGTGAAAACCGGCATGCGCGGCGACGGCTATGTCGAAGTGAGGGAGGGCATCGCCGAGGGCGACAAGGTTGTCGTGGCGGCGAATTTTCTGATCGATGCGGAAAGCAACCTCAAAGCCGCTCTTCAAGGCCTCGCCGCTGGAGATGTGAAATGATCGCCCGCATCATCGAATGGTCGGCCCGGAACATTATGATTGTGCTGATCGCGACGGCCCTCGCAATCGCTGGCGGCATCTACGCGCTACGCCATCTGCCGCTCGACGCCATTCCGGATCTGTCGGACACGCAGGTCATCGTCTATACGAACTACCCGGGCCAGGCCCCGCAGGTGGTCGAGGATCAGGTGACCTACCCGCTCGCGAGCGCCATGCTGACCGTGCCGAAATCGAAAGTCGTGCGCGGCTTCTCCTTCTTCGGCGTGTCCTTCGTCTACATCATTTTCGAGGACGGCGCGGACATCTACTGGGCGCGCAGCCGGGTGATGGAGTACCTGAACGCAGCAGCCGCGCGTCTGCCAACGGGCGTAACGCCGGTGCTCGGCCCCGACGCGACCAGCGTTGGCTGGGTCTACCAATACGCCGTCACATCGAAGGATCTGAACCTCGCGCAAACGCGCTCCATCCAGGATTGGACGCTGCGCTATGGACTCGCCAAGGCGGAAGGCGTCTCCGAAGTCGCCAGCGCGGGCGGTTTCGTGAAGCAGTACAACGTGATTGTCGATCCGCAGCGGCTTCGCGATCTCGGCATCTCGCTCGACAGGATCCGCGAGGTCATTCGCTTGAGCAACGCCGATGTGGGCGGGCGCACGCTTGAGCTGTCCGAGTTCGAGTTTGTCGTACGCGGCAAAGGCTATCTGCGCGGCGTCGATGACCTTCAGAAAATCGTCGTCAAGACCGATGCGGGAACGCCGGTTCTGTTGCGCGACGTGGCGCGCGTCGAACTCGGCCCCGATGAGCGGCGCGGCATCACGGAGCTCAACGGCGAGGGCGAAGTTGCGAGCGGAATCACGTTGCAGCGCTTCGGCCTCAATGCTCTCGATGTGATCGACAATGTGAAAAAGCGCATCGCGGAGCTGGCGGTTAGCCTGCCCGCAGGCACGGAGATTCTTCCGGTCTACGACCGATCCAGCCTCATCTATGCAGCCATCGATACTTTGAAGAGCACGCTCATCGAAGAGAGCGCCATCGTCGCGCTGGTTTGCATCATCTTCCTCCTGCATATCCG
>JBAVVQ010000007.1:0-3825 GCA_049697375.1 Rhodomicrobium sp. | reverse complement strand
GGCTGTGCCTTGTTCGGCCTTGCGGAAGCGGAAAGCCTGCCCGAGCGCTTCGGCATACGCCTTCGAAACGCCTTTCGGATCGCTCCCGCCCGCCCGATGAATCGCCAGGAAATAGCAGGCCGCCTTGCCGATGGCGAAGGTGGTCGCGAAACTCATGGCGGCGGCGGCGGCGGCCCCCGCCGTCTGGCCATAAAATGGGATGAGCTTTGCCAGCTCGCGCAAGCCGAAACCAGCCGCAAGCCGGGAAAGGGCTCCTAAGCCAAGGCAGGCCGCAAATTCGGCCAGCGCCTTCCTGTTCCAGTCGACGCCGTAGATGCGCGCGAGGCTGTGCAACATTTTCGACTGCACGACCGGGACAGCGACCGCGCCCGCCACGGGCACCGTGTCTGCTGCTGCGGCGGCGGTGGCGTAGCCCACGATATGCGGATGGGCTTCGCTCGCAAGAGTATCGCCCGCTTTCGCGTTCGCATCCTTCAAGGCGGCGACAAGACCGGCGGGCGCCGCCATTTGGAGCGCATGCAACAGCGCTTCAAGCCCGTACTCTTGGGGCGCATATCCGTCGCCCGGCTGCGTGAAGTCGATCGGCACAAACAAACAAAGACCGTTCCCGGGCAAGTCTTTGAAAAGCGACCGCTGATAGGCGAGGCTTCTTACGAGGTCCGCCGGAATGGGGGAGTCGGAAGGCGAATCCTGTCCCGACGCTCCGAAGGAATATTTTTGCGGATGCCCGTGCCCTGGCGCATAGGCATCATGCAGAGTTGTCTGGGCCACGATGAGCGGCCACTCTGGATGCCTCTTCCTGGCCGCCTTGACGGTCTGGACAACGGCTTCCTGCTGCGGATCCAGCGCCTTCATGACCGCGAGCATGAGATGCGCCTGACTTTCGTGAATGCCGATGTCTTCGGCGGGATCGTAGCCTTTTTCGCCAAGCCCCCTCGTGTCGAGAAAGCGAATGACGGGCGCATCGGAGGGGAAATCGAAAAGCGCCGCCGTTTTCGTGCAAGGCTTGTAGCCCTCGCCCACTTCCGCCGCCGTGGCTTCGGTCAAAGCCCGGACGATCGAGGTTTTCCCAGACTGAACTTTGCCGATGAGCCAGATAACCGGGGCAGCCTTGCTCGCGAGCGCCGCCACTTTTTCATCCGGCGTCGCAATGGCTTGCGGCGAAAAGACCGTATCGCGAAGGCTTTTCCAGCTTCGCGCCAAAACGTCTTGCAGAGTCCGCCGCTGGTCCATGGCCGCCATTTACGCTCTGATTTGCTCGATGTGCTTCGGAACTGTGGTCTGCTGTGTGAAAACCCATTCCTCCGGGCGCAATCCATCTTATATAGGAGTGAAAGCGTCTGCGTCTGCAGCCATCGGCAAAGCGCCCGGCGGCAATTTGTAAGATTGCGCTTTGGCGCACTGCAACATTGCAGGCTTGTCATCACCCTGGAATTCTGGCACGCTTTAGAGCGATGGGCTGAAATGCCCGCGCGGTCGAGCTCGGCCTGGTTACCATTTGTTCTAGCGAACAAATGCGTTTCGGGGGGGATTTTGCGTGCCCGCATGTCTAGAACTGCGGGCGGGAGTGACGAAATGAGAATGGGCGGCCTAAAAGGCGTAACCATGAACGGCAATGCAGCCTTCTCCGCCACATGATCGCGTCACCTCTAAGCAGCGAGCGCCTCAGTTTCATTCGGAAGAGATGCGCGCGTAGGAACTACATCAAGATCGCCGAACACACAAAGACTTCGCTCGAAGAAAAGCAGCCATGACCGAAATCGCGATGCATCCAGGTAACAGGTTCAATGCCCACGGCCTCCCCGAACCGCAAGGCCTCTATCATCCTTCCCACGAGCACGATGCCTGCGGCCTCGGCCTGATCGCGAATATCAAGGGCGTGAAAAGTCACCAGATCGTACAGGATGCCTTGAAGATCCTGCTGCACCTGGAGCACAGAGGCGCGGTTGGCGCCGATCCGCTTGCAGGCGACGGAGCGGGTATCCTCGTCCAGATTCCGCACGAGTTCTTCGCCGGGGAAGCGGAGCGTCTCGGATTCAAGCTGCCGGAACCCGGTGGCTATGCTGTTGGCCAGATTTTCATGCCGCAGAATCCTGAGTTGCGCGCAAGCTGCGAGGCGATCATAGCCGAGTGTTTTGCGGAAGAAGGCATTCCGCTGCTTGGCTGGCGCGATGTGCCGGTTAACAATGAGCCTTTGCCGGAGATCGTTCTCGCGACCGAGCCTTTCCACCGGCAGGTCTTCGTGGGGCGTCCTTCCAACATCACAGATGAAACGGCCTTCGAGCGCGCTCTTTATCTCGTTCGGAGGGTGATATCGAACCGGACGCGCGCCGTGCTCGACCCCAAGGACATCATGGACTTCTATCTTGTCACGTTGTCCTGCCGCACCATCGTCTACAAAGGCATGTTCCTGTCCTATCAGGTGGGCGAATATTACCTCGACCTGCATGATCCGCGCTTTACGTCGGCGCTTGCGCTCGTCCATCAGCGGTTCTCGACGAACACCTTCCCGTCCTGGCGGCTCGCACACCCTTATCGCATGATCTGCCACAATGGCGAGATCAACACGCTGCGCGGCAATGTGAACTGGATGGCGGCCCGGCAGGCGAGCGTGTCCTCGCCGCTGTTTGGCGAGAATATTTCCAAGCTGTGGCCGATCTCCTTCGAAGGGCAGTCCGACACCGCTTGTTTCGATAACGCGCTCGAATTCCTGGTTCAAGGCGGATACAGCCTCGCCCACGCCATGATGCTGCTCATCCCCGAAGCATGGGCGGGCAATAAGCTCATGGACGAGAAGCGGCATGACTTTTACCAGTATCATGCCTCGCTCATGGAGCCGTGGGACGGACCCGCGGCCATCGCTTTCACGGACGGCCGGCAGATCGGGGCAACGCTCGACCGCAACGGCCTTCGGCCGGCGCGCTATCTCATCACGTCCGACGACCGCGTGATCCTGGCTTCGGAAGCGGGCGTGCTGACCGTGCCCGAGGAGATGATTGTTCATAAGTGGCGGCTACAGCCGGGCAAAATGCTGCTGATTGATCTGGAGAAGGGCCGGATCATCTCCGACGACGAGATCAAGGCGCAGCTCGCCAATGCGCACCCCTATAGGGAATGGCTGAACCGCGGGCAGTTGCGGGTGGAAGCGCTGCCGCATGTCGAGCCATCGCAGCCGAAAACCAACATTGCGCTGCTCGACCGGCAACAGGCCTTCGGCTACACGCAGGAAAGCTGGAAATTCCTGCTTTCGCCCATGATCGAGACGGGTCAGGAAGCCATCGGCTCGATGGGCACCGATACGCCGATCTCGGCGCTATCATCCAAGCCGAAGCTGCTCCACACCTATTTCAAGCAGAACTTCGCCCAGGTGACGAATCCGCCCATAGACCCGATCCGCGAAGAGCTGGTCATGAGTCTCGTCTCTTTCATTGGGCCGCGGCCGAACATTCTGGACCTGAAAGGCACATCCAAGCTCAAATGGCTTGAGACGTCGCAGCCGATCCTGACCAACGACGAGCTGGAGCGAATCCGCCTCATTGCCGAAGTGCCTGACGCGCCGTTCAAAACCATTACGCTCGACATCACCTATGCCGCTGACCTCGGCGCATCGGGATTGGAGCGCTCGCTCGACTCGCTGTGCGCACAAGCCGAGAAGGCGGTGCTCGACGGTTGGAACATCATCATCGTCTCGGATCGCGCCGCCGGTCCCGACCGCATCCCGATCCCGAGCATTCTCGCAACGAGCGCAATCCACCATCACCTGATCCGCAAGGGGTTGCGCACGTCGGTCGGCCTTGTGGTCGAGACGGGCGAAGCGCACGAGAT
>JBAVVQ010000006.1:0-3203 GCA_049697375.1 Rhodomicrobium sp. | reverse complement strand
ATTCTTGAGTTTGAGCGATAATTCAAGGTTACTATCTATTGTTTTCGTCTTGAGCTCAGAAAGAAGGCCGATACCGCTGAGATCTAGCTTTTTGGTTTGAAACTGCTTTTCTATTTCATTTTTAATTCTTTCAGAAACTGTTTTCTCCCCCCCCACAACACTCGTAAAGCCGTTCACCCATGAGTCAAAATGCACGTTATTTACATCGACCTTCTCCACGGACAGTTTTCCAGAGCGGTTCACAATTTCGAAGAGACAGGAAAAAGTCATCTTCCCCCATACTGGCAGCAGGGTGTCCAATTCCACATCGGATAAAATATTCAAACAAATTCTTTTATTACTCATGCCGCAAAGAGAGATTTTCGAAATTTCACCTTTATAATTCACGCGCGCGTCTATTGGACCCGATAAATTAATTGTTGGGATCTGATTCATGTCCAGCGTCAGACTAATCCTTTGTATATTCTTGGATGCATCCTCCTTAGTCCTCATTTTGAAGGGAATTTTATAGCCATCCATGACCGCATAGGCATTAATCTCGGTTGGAGAGGCTGTTTTTGCCCAAGCATAAGGTGCTGCGACCGTGGCAAAGTATATGACCAGCCAAAATCGAAAGCCGCCATACATGGATCACTCCTCGCACAATTAAAAGCCACACATGACGATAATAATTTTAAAGTTCTGATTAAAGGTGAGACGTCCTTGGTATCAAACTTATAATTAACAGATCTTAAAGAAATTTTCTTAAATCAGAAGAACACTGCCTGGATCTCTCACACCAAGCCAGAGGCTGCTCCGCCGTCTGTCAGTAAGGCGAAGGTTACCGTTTGCGGTTGATAAAGGAACCTAATGTCGGCAAGGGGCTTATCGGTTTATCAGCCGAGGTCATTCCTGTGGAGTTTCAAAGCAATTACAAAATGCGTCTCCTTGAGGCAGCGGATAAGGCCGAAAAGAAGGCTGTCAACGTAAGCGAACCAAGCGTCAAGGATACGATGCTGGCCCTCGCGGACTTGTACAGAGATATGGCGGCGCAGATTGAGCAGCTGGATATACTAAGGAGCAGTTTGCGTCACCCCTCGTAACTCTGCTGTTTTGGTTTCAGCTTGTCATCTTGAGGCGGCGGCGCGTCCGCACCATTGCATGCGCGGCTGTTCAAAACCAGAACCCATTCCAATGATATCGTGGCTGCGACGGGAAGGGAGCGAGCCCCGCCACATGCCCCCAAGGGTTCCGGAGCAGGAGCGGCGCGGTCTCCGGTTTCTTCAGCGCCATAAGCCGCGCGACGCGCTCTGACGTTTGCGGATGCGTTCGCAGAACCGAAGGAATGGGGATACGCCGCCCCGGCATGAAGATGTCTTCCCAGAGCCGCCCCTGATAGTGTTCGAGCTTGCCGAGCGCCAAGGCGAGACCTTCGGGATCGCCTGTGAGCGACGCGCCGCCAAGGTCGGCGTCGAATTCGCGAGACCGCGACAGCGCGAGTTGCAACAGGCTCGAAAAGGTCGGCGCAAAATAGAGGAGCATGATGGCCACCCATGGCACAGGCGTGCCCCTGAAAACCGTTGCGGGCACGCTCAGGAAGAACAGGAATATCGCGAAGAACGACATGCTGCGGGTGAACCGGCTCAGGATGTCGGCGAGGCTCATCACCCAGATGTCGTTGTTGCGGACATGGGTGATTTCATGGGCGAGCACGCCCGCCAGCTCGCGAGAGTCAAGGCGGCGCAGAAGGCCTTCCGTGACGCCAAGAGAATAGCGGGACGGCGTGCCAACCGCGAATGCATTCATCGTCTGGCTTGGAACCACGTAAAGACGCGGGGCAGCCTTCAAACCAGCGCGCTCAGAAAGCGATTGCACGAGACGAACGATGTCCGCGCCGCGTGAGGGATCAATGGGCCTCGCATTGAACATCCGCATGATGGTGTCCGGCGCGACGCGCGGGCCGATGAGCGCGAACACGCCGACAAAGACAAGCGCCCATGCGACGCCGGTCTGCCCAAACAGCGTGTAGGCCGAAAGCGCGGTGATAACGCCAATCCCGCCGACAAGGGCGAAAGACTGCGCGATATTGCGGAGACGCGCGCGGCGCCGCTGCTCCTCGTCGAGATACGCCATCGGAACTCCATTCCCGTAATTCACGAGATATGGCTCATCGGGACGTGTTCTCAAGCAAGAGGCTGGTTGATTGGCTTTGAAGCCTTCAAGGCTTTAAAGGTCGTCCGGTGATGTCGTCGGTTTTCCAGCTCTGGCTCTGGAAGGCGAAGAAGAAGGCCGTCGCGCCGCCATTCGGGAAGCGCAGGATCAGGCCGCCATCCTGCCACACACCATCGTCGCGATCGTGAGGCGCGGGGCTTCCCTGGTTCATATGGATGTCGTGAATGCCGCGTCCGGGCAAAAACCCGAAATACTTATCCGGTTTGTCCGGCTCCGGACCCCAAGGGTTGCCGAACGCGAAAAGCTCGGCGCCGTCCGCGCCGCTCACGCTCGCCAACGCCTTGCTCAACAGCGTATCGAGCGCGTCGGGATCGCCAATGGAGCCTCCACCCGCCGTCCGCATCGCGCTGCTATCGAAGAAATTGCCGCGCACATAGTCCAGCCGCAAAAGGCGGTCTTCCCGCGCCGGCCGGGTAAGCCCTGTGGGGAGCGCCGGCAAATTGTCCAGGATGGGGTGTTTGAAGTTCTGCTCCGTGTGGAAGCACAGATTCGTCTGATCGTCGGAGCGGACGTTAATGGCGAGCCGCCATGGACCCCCCGGCGTTTCGATCAGAACTTCGAGATGGGGGGCAGGATCATCCGGCCTGTGATGCAGGATCTGCCCCGGCTTGCCTCGCAAAACTCCATAACGAACAGACATCATCCCCCCTTGGCGAACGCCCTTTTCCTGGCAGCTTCGTAAGGAATTTTGAGGCCAAGATTGTGGCGTTGGTTGACGCGCAGATCTGAGAAAACGCCGCAAAATCTGCCAAGGGATGTCAACCCGGCCAAGCGAAGCGCGAGCCGGGATCGCAAAAAGGCAAGTACTCTTCATGTGTTACGATCCCGGATAAGGCTTCCCCTTTCCGGGATGACGGCGGCGCAGATTCGTCGGCGCGCCCGATAAACTCCTGCTTTAGGCGCGGATGAGGTGGGGCGCCGTGGTTCGCTTCGCGGGACGGCGTTTCAGGAACTCCTGAACAACCTGCTCCACATCGTCGACAACGATATAG
>JBAVVQ010000005.1:0-6263 GCA_049697375.1 Rhodomicrobium sp. | reverse complement strand
GAATAAGCCGTCTCGCTGCCTTCGTCACTGCATCCCTATGGGCTCTTGTCCTTACCGTGCCGCTGTGCTCACTGGTAATGTCGCGGTCCTCAGCCCCTCGTTCGAGGTTTCGGCCGCTGCTATCCTGGGCGGCGCACTTTATGGCCTTGGTACCTTTATCAATGGCGGATGTGTGTTTGGAACTTTGGCACGCATTGCTTCAGGTAATCTATCCTTTCTCACAGCGCTCCCAGGTATTGCCCTCGGCGCTGGCTTCGGCACGGTGTCAGCTCTGCCTCGCCTTAGCTTTGTTTCCGTGGACTCGCCGCTCAGCGAACCAGGCATTGCTCCACTTGCAGTCTTAATAGTAGCGTCTGGCTTCGCTTGCTTGGCGTTAGCCGGCATCGCACGCGCGCACCGGCGAGCTGGACTGCGCATCGGCCAAGTGCTGCGTGCTTCCCGATGGCGGACTTCGCTCGCTATGATGATCATTGGCGTGTTGGGCGGGCTGCTGTTTGCGACCGGGATGCCCTGGTCCTATCCGGCCCTCTTGAAGCAACTGGGAAACTTGATCTGGGGCCAGGAGGTCATGTTTGCTCTTCCCGTCATAGTCGGCCCAGTTGCGTTATTTGCCGGAGCGATTACCGCTGGTGCGGCAGGCGGCCGCTTTGTTCTCCGCCCATTCGTCGGCCTCCAACTCGCCCGATCGCTCGCTGGCGGCACAGTCATGGGGTTTGCAACCATTCTAATACCGGGGGGCAACGACAGTCTGCTGCTAAGTGCGCTGCCAAGCCTGGCGATGCACGGCGCGGTTGCGTACTTTGCTATGCTGGGCGTGCAGATTTTCTTATGCACGGTCTCGATGCGCTTGAAGTAGCAGAGCAGCTGAGGCGCAGGAATGCAGATCCTCGAAGGGGAGCTTGGCGGCGATTTGTTCCGCAGGGAGCGCAACTTGACTCCTTTGACCGAGCTTGGACGTTTGGTCATGCCGATGCTGAAGGAATGCTACGAAAGGGCGCCTCGTGCGTTTAATCGGCCGCATAGCCCATGGCGTTGAAGAAGTTCCAGCGTTCTTTGGGCTCGATGAGGCTGCAGATATCGTTCAACGATGAGCACCGCAGGCCAGGCTGCCAAAGGCCGCGCCTGCAAAAGTGTTGGCATCATTCCGCGGCCTCCTGGATTTGCTGGCCTCGCCAGAAGGCGGGAATTTCTTTGCGGTAGTGCCGCAAGACCAAGTTCGCGAGCAGCCCGGTCCAGCCGGTCTGGTGCGAGGCCCCGAGCCCCTGGCCAGTTTCGGCGTGGAAATACTCATAAAAGAGGAGAAGATCGCGCCAGTGTGGATCGGAGAGGAACGGGGGCTGGGTCTGCATGGCGGGAAGGATGCCACCCGATCCTGGCCGGTAGATATCGGCCACCCGTTCCGCAATCAGGTTCGCGATGCCGTTGAGGGTGAGGCGGCCGCCGCCGAGGCACGGCACGGCAAAAGTGAAGCCATTACCCAGGAAGCGGTGGAACTTCTCGATGGCCTGGATCAGCATGTAATTCACAGGCAGCCATATCGGCCCGCGCCAATTGGAATTGCCGCCGAAGAGGCCCGAATTCGATTCACCCGGGACATATTCGATCATGGCAGTGCCGACCCCGGGCAGTACCCCCAAATCGCGGTGGGTTTGGTGAATCTTGCTGACGCTGCGAACGCCAAAGGACGAGAGGAACTGCTCTTCGTCCAAGAGCCGGCTCAGCATTGGCTGCAACATGGTATGATCGACCACGGAGAGCAGATGCTCGCCCCGCTCATTCTCCCACTCGGGGCAGGCGCACACATAGTGCCCCCGGAAGACGCCTCCCTTGTGAGCGCGGAGCCGGTCGCGGAAGCGGGGCGCCCGGCTGAGCAGTCTCTGATCCACGACCTCCGTCGAGAACAGCGGGATGAGGCCGACCATCGAATAAACGTCGATGCGATGATAGGAGCCATCCGGAGCGATGATGAGGTCCTTGAAAAAGCCAGCCGCGGCGTCCCACAGCGGAACGCCGCCGGTCGCGTAACCCGCGAGCGCGTTGCAGATTGCGAGGAACTGCTCGTAGGTCTGGATGGCGATGTCCTCGTAATTCGGGTCGTCATGCGTCAGTTCAAGCGCGATCACCGTCATGTTGAGCGCGAACATGGCCATCCAGCCGGTGGCGTCCGCCTGCTTCAGCCGGTAGCCGGAAGGAAGCGGCTGGGAGCGGTCGAACACCGAAATATTATCGAGCCCGAGAAAGCCGCCCTCGAAGACATTATGCCCGTCGGCGTCCTTGCGGTTGATCCACCAGGCGTAATTGAGCAGCAGCTTGTGAAAGACGCGCTGCAGGAAGCCGTGATCGCCGCGTCCGCGCTGCACGCGCTCGGCGCGAAACGCCTTCAGCGCGGCAAGAGCGTGCACCGGCGGATTGACGTCGCTGAAGTTCCATTCATAGGCCGGGATCTGACCGTTGGGGTTGAGATAGCGCTCGCACAGCATGAGCTCGATCTGATCCTTGGCGAAGTCCACATCGATCAGGGCAAGGGCGCCGCAGTGAAAGGCAAGGTCCCAGGCTGCGAACCAGGGGTATTCCCAGGTATCCGGCATGGAAATCACATCGGCCGCCTTCAGGTGTTTCCATGCCGCATTGCGCCCTTGGAGGCGAGTTGCAGGCGGCCGGAGCTTGTCCCCTTTGAGCCAACGCTCGATATCGTAGTTGAAAAACTGTTTGCTCCAGACCATGCCGGCCAGTGCTTGCCGAAAGATGCGGCGATCCTCCGGACTGCCAGCGGGAAGCAGATCGTTATAGAACGCGTCCGCTTCGGCGGCGCGCGCCTCAAACACGGCTTCAGCACGTTGAAAAGGTGCTTTGAGCGGCTTCGCGGAAAGGACGAGGTCGAGCCGCGCTTCTGCTCCAGGCGCCAGCGTGAAACTATGCCAGGACGCAAACTTGGTGCCATTGAGCTCAGGATTAATTGCTTCTTCCGAGCCCTCAATCACGCGCCGATGAAAGGCATCTTTGACGTAGGGAGCGTCATTGGAAACGCCCCAAAGCTGCTGGGCGTTGGTCTCATTCTCCGTGAAGAGGCGCTGTCCTGACTGGCGCCCGTAAAGCCAGTAAGTGAGCGATTCTGGGTGGCCAGCACAGACGGCCCAAGCGGCATCGTCCGCGTGCTCTATGGCTTGGATTGAAGGCTTGGGTGAGCCATCGCCCCAAGCCCAGGTGTTCCGGAACCAAAGGGTTGGCAGAAGATGCAGCTCCGCGGTGTCCGCACCGCGGTTGGAGGCGATAATGCGGATATGGATCTCGTCCGGGCTCGCCTTGGCGTAGAATACCTCCACATCAAAGTAGCGGTCCTGCTCAAACACGCCGGTGTCGATGAGATTGAATGGCGCATCGATCCGGCTGCGCCGGGCATTCTCCTCCAGGAGCGCTTCATAGGGAAATGCGGCCTGCGGGTATTTGTAGAGATAGCGCAGGAAGCTGTGGCTGGGTGTGGCGTCCCGGTAGAAGTAATATTCCTTGACGTCTTCGCCGCGATTGCCTTGCGGGCCGGTGAGCCCAAAGGCGCGCTCCTTCAGAATCTCGTCCTTGCCGTTCCAAAGGGCCAGCGCAAAGCATAGCCTTTGCTTCTCATCGCAAATGCCGCCAAGGCCGTCCTCGCTCCAGCGATAGGCGCGCGATCGGGCATGGCCGTGGGGCAAGTTCCCCCAGGCGTCCCCGGCCGCGCTATAATCCTCGCGTACCGCGCCCCAGGCTCGCTCGGAAAGATAAGGGCCCCAGAGGCGCCAATTTTCCTTGCCCAGGCGCTGATTTTCGAGGCGCATGCCCTCGGCGTTCAACGGGCTCAAACCGCGCATTCTAATTCTCCGTGAAGTTGAGCAATCTTGCCGGCGAGACGCAAGGCCCACGCATAGATCGTGAGCGCGGGATTGACACGGCTGGAGCGTGGCAACACGCTGCCGTCGGCAACGTAAAGGTTCTCCATGCCGTGCACCTTGCCCTGTGCATCGACGGCCGAACTGGCCGGGTCTCTTCCCGCGATGAGCGTACCGCAGGCGTGCGCCGTGCCGCTGAGCGGGATCGGTTTTACGATCGGAACCATGCCGGCCCGCTGGAGGCTTAACTTAAACGCGCGCACGAAACGGAGATGCTCGTCGCGGGAAGGCGCGATGCGGCTGGCGTCGTAATCCAGGCGCGGCAAACCGCCAGCGCTAGAGGGTGCGAGAACGCGGTTTTCCGGGTGAGAACCGTCTTCGGTTTGCAGGAAAAAGCCAAAGGCGCCGCCGCCAATCAGATCTGCGGCCCAGCGCGGTGCATAGGCAGGAAGTTCGGCCGCCACGATTTCGCCGTCTGTGGCGCCAAGAGGCTGCGCGCTCGAATGCGGGAAAGCCTCGTGGGTGAGCACGACGGTTTTCCGGAGGAGGTCGCGCTTGCGTGAGGGTGACCAAGCGACAACGGCTGTGAGCAAATGGCTCTTATAGTTGCGGCCAACCGAAGCCGCAGACGGCAGGGTGCAGGCAAGGCCGGTTTCTTCGAAGTATTGCTGGAGCAGCCTTGGGGAGGAAAGAGCGCCCGCGGCCAGGATGACGGCTCGCGCCCGGTACACGGCGCCGTCTTCCATGATCACACCGGCGATCTTATGCGGGGCAAGATCGTTGCCAAGCAGCGATGCAACCGGCGCCCCCGTGAGGACCGCGACATTGGGCTTGCTGCGGATGCGGTCGATCAGGCGGGTCTCGGCATCGGATTTAAGCCCATGCGCAGACGCGAAACCATCAAAGCGAGTTGCTTCCTTCGGATCGTTGAGGATGCGTGGCGAAAGGCCCAGTGGCAGCGGCGCGGCGTGCCAGTCCCGGGAGCCGCGCTTGAGCGCGGCCACGATCCGCGACGTATCGGGCTCGATCTGGAACTGGCGCACGCCCAGCAGCGCTTCGGCCTCATCGTAATAGGGCTCAAGCTCTTCATAAGGGAACGGCCAGCCCCGATATTGATAGGCGGGGTCCGCGGCAAATTCATCTCGTCCAAAACGCAGCAAGGCGGCGCCATACCACTTCGTTTTGCCGCCCAGATTGTAGAATTCGGACGGCACAAAGCGTTCGTCATGGCGATCGGCCCAGGCCTCACGATTGCTGAACCTGCCCTCGCGAAGGACAGCGCGAGCATCTTGGGTGCTCCCATCGGAGGGCAGCTCAGGACCTTTCTCCAAGACGAGAACTTTGCGGCCAGCCTCGGCAAGCCGAAAGGCCGTGGCGGCGCCTCCTGCGCCGGAGCCAATGATGATGGCGTCGAATTCGGTGTTCATCGCTCAATCTCCGCCGGCAGACTTCACCGGCTGCACTATCGTTGGCAAGAGGGTAGGTTTCGGCGCCGTTCCCCGACTGGGGAGCGGCTCGGGGCAAATGCATGATCAGCCTCCGGTCTCGAACCCCGGATAGAGGGTCATGCCGCCGTCCACATAGAGGGTGGCGCCGGTGATGTAGTCGGAATCGTCGGAGGCGAGCCACACGGCCGCGCGTGCGATGTCGTCCACTTCGCCGATCCGCTTATAGGGGATGAGCTTCATCAGTTCGGTATAGGCCTCGCGCGTGCTCCACGCCTCCATGTTGATCGGCGTGCGCACCGCGCCGGGGCTGACCGCATTAACGCGGATGCGCCATGGCGCAACCTCCTGTGCGATCGATTTCATCATCATGGAGACGCCGCCTTTGGTGGCGGCGTAGTTGACGTGGCCCGCCCATGGGATCACGTCATGCACCGAGGAGATGCAGATGATCTTGCCGGCGGCACAAGATATTTCAGGCCGAACGCCGGCCCGCTTGAACACACGAACAGCCTCCCGCGCACAAAGGAATTGGCCTGTCAGGTTGACGCCGATTACCGTATTCCATTGCTTGAGCGTCATCTCGTCGAAAGGCGCGTCCTGCTGCAATCCGGCATTGTTAACCAGAATATCGATGCCGCCGAACTCAGCCTCCATTCGCGCGAACATCTCGCGCACCTCAGCCTCGTTGGAGATATCGGCGCGGTGCGCAAAAGACCTATTGCAGCCGCAGCGCTTGATCTCTTCCACAATCGCCTGCGCTTCGCGCTCCCCGTTTATGTAGTTGATGACAACGTCGGCCCCGGCATGGCCAAGGCCGATGGCTACACCGCGGCCTATGCCGGAGGACGCGCCTGTCACAAGCGCCTTCTGGCCTTTGAGTTTACGCTCGATCGGGCAGGACGGCATCACCACGGGCGGAAGCGTGGGATCCTCGATAGGTGGGAAAAAACTCTTA
>JBAVVQ010000004.1:0-7968 GCA_049697375.1 Rhodomicrobium sp. | reverse complement strand
CGAGATCGTAGATCAAGACGCCAGGGCAATCGTCAGTTTTCTTGCTGGCGTCCGAAAAGATGGGCAGCCACTGCATGAGGCGAAAATCGTATTGGTGGGCGATCCGGCGCACGGAAAAACGGCGCTTCGAAGCTGGCTGGAACATGATCGGTTCATCAAACCAAAAGAATCGACACGCGGCGGGGAGCTTGGTTTCCGTGAAATAGATGTTGGCGGGGCAAAAGGCCGGATCAACATTTGGGACTTTGGCGGACAAGATCGTTACCGCCCCGCCCAACAGCCGCTGTTTACGCCCGGAGCGCTTTATCTCCTCGTGTGCAAAGGGCGGCTCAACATCCAAGAGTCGGGTGTCGCCGAATGGCTGAGGCTGATACAGCTTCGCGCGGGGCGCGACGCGCGCCTGCTCCTCGTTTTCACACATATGGAGCAGCATGACGGCGTCCCGAGCCTGGGGCCGTTGTTCAATGAACTCAGGCAAATGATCAAGGAAAGCGATATATTCGCCATCGACAATACATCGGGATATGGGGTGCGAAAGCTTGTAGATCGCGTTTGCGAGGAAGCGCGGGCGCTTCCGCGATTTCACCACAGGTGGCCCGGCAGCTACCTGAGAGCGCGCAACGATGTGCTGGCCTTGCGGCCTTGCGACATGGGGGCCAAGCGTCAATCCTACATCAGCTATGACCGCTTCCTTGACATTTGCCAACCTTACGGGGTCGAGGGCGCTTCCGCGCGAAGCCTTGCCGTCGCCATGTCGCTGCAGGGCCGCCTCGACTACAAGGGCACGGCGGTCGATCCTGATCAGCTCGTTGTGCTCGATCCCGAATGGCTGCTCAAGGCCATCGCCTATGTCACCGACGATCAAGGTGTGAAGGACAATAGCGGCATTCTTCACTGGCGCGAGTTGCGGCGCATCTGGTGCGACCATGACCGTCCAGCAGAGGAAAATCCTGTCCGCTTCGAGGAGCATTTGTGGCTCCGCCTGTTGGAACTCATGGCTCGGCACGACCTTGTCTATCGCCTGAGCGACAAGGAATGGGTGATTCCGCAGAGTGTGCCGGAGACCCCGCCGGGCGCCCTGCCCTGGACGGCGAACGGCCCCGCGATCCGCCTCGATTGCAGGCTCGACTACCCCATCTCCGGGTTGATGGCCTTCCTCACCGTTCGCAACCACTATAAACACGTTGTGGGGCGGCGCCTGTTCTGGCAGCGCGGCGCTTTCCTGCGCGATCCTATTACGGGCGCGGAAGCGCTCATTACGGTCGACGGCGAACAGACCATTTGCATGGAAACGCGCGGGCCTCAGAGCGATGTCTTGATCCACGACCTGCAAGAGACACTGGTGCGGCTCATCTATGATCGCTGGCCTGGTTCCCGGCAAGAGCAAGCCCCCACATTCAAGTTCAACGTCCCTTGCCCTTCGCTAAGCTGCCCAGGAAAATACCGGCTGAACGTTTTGCAAAAACAACGGGACGCAAGACAGCGGGAGTCCTTTTGCGATGTGCCTGAGACGCATGAGCATCCCGTCGCGAAGCTGCTTTACGGAATCGAACTGCCAACCACGACCGCGGAATTTGAGAAACTTGAACTGGCGAGCCGGACTTTCGGAAGGCCACCACGCCTCATTGAGATCAGTGCGGCGCTGCAGAAGAATCTCAATGCAGTCGAAAATCTGACCAAAGAGCGCGTCAAAATTCAGCTCTATTGCGAACTATCGGAAAAGCTGGTTCCAGGTGCAGATGGTGAAGTTGAGGTCGACAAGGACTGGGTTGCCGAACTCAGGAAATTGATGCCCTGGGTTGCGGGAAATCTCTACAAAGTGTTTTCAAAGCCTTCGGGCGATCTGGATGAGTTCCCAGGTCTTCCCAAGGATGAGGATCGCAAGGTGGATGCCGCCGCAAAGCAGCTTCTGAAGCTGCCGAAAGGCCGTTTGATGCGGCCCGATGGGGATATTTTGCCAACCTCCGTGGCTGACAAGCTCATAACGATGGCCAAGAAGGGAAACATGGAGCAGACCCAGCTTTCCACTGGGCGCTGGGTGTGGGCCAGCAAGGAAGAGGCGGACCGCAACGATCCAACCATCTCGAAAGAGCGTTAAGCGTAACGCGGATTGATCGGACGACTATCGTTTTGGAAATAGTCTTCTTTGAATCAAAGCCTTAGCATTAACAATACCTTACAATAGGGTTGATTGATCCGCCTCCGATAGACTTAAATTGAGAGCCGCCAGTTGTTATTCTGGCAGCGAATTCGTTTGTAGTAAGGAGTAATCGATGAACGCGAGCATAATGCTGGCGGCGCTCGCAGCTGCCTTGGCGATGATTGCCGCCCCCATGATGGATGCGGCGGCTCAATCGCAAAAATTGACGCACCAACGGCATGCCGCGTATCGGCCGCTCTATCGTCCTGCCATCGGGTTCTGGCGCTGCGTTGACTGCTACCCTGATGGCTGGAGGCTCCGGTCCACGGCTCGCGGATGGGACAATACGTGCGTAAATGTGCCCTGGCTTCCTTCCGCGTTCGCATGCTCCGCGAAGTGAACGCGCATTTTCAAGCGGCGCCTCTCTCTTGGGCGCGGCTTTTGCCGCTGGCAGCCAAGTAGCTCTAGCTGCTGAAGGAGCATGAAATCTGGCTTCATCCTTCGACAGGCTCAGGATGGGTCGCGTGTTTTCAATGATTTGAGCCTCATGGTGAGCTTGTCGAACCATGGGCAGCATCGTTTTTCAGCAGCCACAGCACTCGCTATAGTGGTTACTACAAATAACCACAACTTTTGCTCGCACACAGATGCCATTCGGACACAGTTAGGTAATTTGGCAGTCCTTTTCCACTGATGAGCTTACGGCTCAAGTAGATCGCCACTCCGACACCTGTTACGAAGCCGAGGCATATCGGCTGGGCGGGGTAATGTCCGTTCGAGAATACGCATTACTCAATAACTCTTATCGAAAGTTTTTCGCATGAGAAAAACGTCATTGAGTTGGTTCCTCGGGGCGGGAATCGGAATAGTTGCGTTAGGAGTTCTTTCAGGCGGCGCGTCGGCGCAATTTGCTCAGGGCGTGAAGCCCCATGTCGCGCCCAGTCTTTGGCATCCAGATTCGAACAGGCAAAGCCCTTCAGATATCGGTGTTCGCGCTCATACCAATGTGGTTCGCGTCATCCTCCCAGAAGCCAATGCGAAGCCGTCCAAAGCGTCACCTGCAAGCGGCGTGGGCCCGGATACGGTTCCGGCTTCGGGATATTATTTCGAGACACCGTCCTCACTCGCCTGTATCTACGGTTTCGTTACTGTCGTTACCGGATGCAATCCAAACACGCTCACTGACGTCGTCACGGGCGGCGCAGGCCTCGCCATCGCGATCGTCGACGCCTACGACAACCCCGACGCAGCGTCGGATCTGGCGACGTTCGACACCCAGTTTGGCTTGCCGGCGCCTCCCGGCGGGTTGCAAGTTGTCTATGCTTCAGGCTCACAACCGGCCGCAAATGCAGGGTGGGCGCTCGAGTCGTCATTGGATATCGAGTGGGCTCACGCGATGTCTCCCGCAGCCAAGCTCTATCTGGTTGAGGCGGCGTCCAACTCTTATAGCGACCTGTTGACGGCCGTTGACAAGGCTTCCACCTTGGTGGCCGCTGCGGGAGGCGGCGTCGTTTCGATGAGCTGGGGCGGCTCGGAACTTTCCGGACAAACCTCTTATGACACCCACTTTCAAAAGCCGAATGTGACCTATCTCGCGTCGACCGGCGACGCCCCTGGCGTTAGCTTTCCGAGCACATCCGCCTATGTGGTGGCCGTCGGCGGAACCGCGATTCGCCGCAACCGCACTACCGGAAACTACGGACAGGAAGTGGTTTGGCAGGACGCGGGCGCCGGACTTAGCGCCTATGTCGCGCGCCCAGCTTTTCAGAATGCCATAAGTGGCACGGTGGGCGCCAGCCGGGGCGTTCCCGACATCGCCGCTATCGCCAACCCTTCCGGGGGAGTCTGGGTCTACGGCGGATATAACGGCGGATGGGTTATCGTTGGGGGCACGAGCGTCGCTTCGCCTGTCGAGGCCGGCATCATGAGCTATCAGGGTTATAAATATGCCCAGGCTCAAGGAACGTTGACCAACCTCTATAGTGGCGCGATTGGCAAGTTCCGCGATATCACATACGGAGATTGCGTGACATACGGTAGCTTGGTCGCCGCGACTGGCTGGGACTTGTGTTCGGGAAAGGGAAGCCTGCATAAATGAGGTCGCCGCAGAAGAAGCGGTCTCGACACAAGCAACTTCGCTGTGTCACGCAGGACTGAGCCGACCCCAATATAAGCATAAAGCCCCACTGAGGGGCTTTATGCTTCAACCGCCAAAATGGTCTTCGCGGCTGTCTGCCGGTTGGCTTAATTTTGGGAAGGTAACGTTCGAGCTTGGCTCCGAGGATAGCGTCCGCCGATGAGGCGCTACTCGATACTTGCCGTAGGATTGTGCTCGATCCAATTTGCGATGACGGAGCGGTGGAAGAGACGCACAAATCCGCAATCGGCGCAGGTGAGAACGAAGAGGCCAAACATATCCGCCCGATTGATGTCGTATCCGCCGAACTTGAAGCCAGGCAACGCGAAGTGCATGTTCCCCTGATCCTCATTGATCAAATCGCACTTATCGTGACCGCATGACGGGCAGTTACGCGATATGCCCTTGGCTTCTAGAAATCGAATCGCATACGACAGTTTGATGGGTTGTATCATGCTACGCTCTCAACGAGGGACGGAAGGAAAACACGCGCCGAGGCGGTCGGGCGCCAAGCTCTAGAGCGTATCCGCTTTTGATGGAATCAAAAGCGCGCTCTTGTTTTATCGTGCCGTTTTCCGGACGCACTCTAGCGCGCCGGCCAGACGTCTCCATTTTCGTACAGCCGCAAGAATTAACCCTATGGAGCCAATCGACATGGCTGGAAAGACGTTTCCATTCAGACGCACCGAAGCGGAATGGCGTCAAATCCTGACTCCCGAGCAATATGACGTGATGCGCGCTCATGGGACGGAAGCCCCGGACAGCTGCGCGCTCCTTCTCGAAAAGCGCCCCGGCGCCTTTTCCTGCGCCGGCTGCGCGCAGCCGCTCTTCGAATCCAAGGTCAAGTACGAGAGCGGCACGGGCTGGCCCAGCTTCAACGAGCCGGTCGCCGGTGCCGTTGAAACCTCACAGGATCGCAGCTACGGCATGGCGCGCACCGAAGTTCATTGCGCGAATTGCGGCAGCCATCTCGGTCATGTGTTCGAGGATGGGCCTGCGCCAACCCATCTGCGCTATTGCGTCAACGGCATCGCTTTGAACTTCACACCGTCCCGCTGAGTTTATCGCGCATCTTATCGGAACGCCGCTTCACGCTTTTCCGGACGCGCTCTAAACGCAGTATCGATGGCCGCTATTCTGCCGGCGAAAGCCACGGCTCAAGCTGCTGCTGCGCCCGATGCGAGGGCTGCTCATGCTGGCCCAGACGGTGACGCAGCCGGTCCAGCAAGAGATAGATCACTGGCGTCGAGTAGAGCGTCAGAACTTGGCTCACGACCAGGCCGCCGACGATCGCATAGCCGAGCGGCTGGCGCAGCTCCGACCCTGTCCCTGTGCCCAGCATGAGAGGAATGCCGCCCAGGATCGCGCAGACCGTTGTCATGAGGATCGGCCGGAAGCGCAAGAGACAGGCTTTGCGGATGGCGTCAAAGGGCGACAGCCCTTCCTCGCGCTCGGCCTGGATGGCGAAGTCCACCATCATGATCCCGTTCTTCTTCACGATGCCGATGAGTAAGATGAGGCCGACGAGGCTGATGATCGTGAAGTCGATATGGAACAGAACCATCATCAGGAGCGCGCCAAGCCCGGCCGATGGAAGCGTCGACAGGATCGTGATGGGGTGGATGTAGCTCTCATACAGCATCCCGAGGATGATATAGATGACGAACACGGCCGCGGCGATCAAGAGCGGCTCGCTTGCGAGCGACGTCTGGAAGGCCTGCGCATTACCCTGGAAGCTGCCGGTGATTGCGGCGGGCAGGTTGATGTCATGGCGCGCGGCGTCGATGGCGTTCACGGCCTGGCCGAGCGAAGCGCCCGGCGCCAGGTTGAACGAGAACGTCACGGACGGAAACGTCGCCTGATGGTTGATGACGAGCGGGGCGACCGGCTTTGTGCTGATCGCGACGAGCGATGTCAGCGGCACAGCCTGACCCGAGGGCGAGCGCACATAGAGCTTCGAGAGCGTGTCGAGATTGCCTTGCAGATTCGGAAGCACCTCAAGGATAACCTTGTAGGTGTTCATCTGCGTGTAGAACTGCGTGACCTGCTCCTGGCTGAACGCCGCCGCCAGCACATTGTCGATCGCGGCGGGCTGAATCCCAAAACGGGCCGCCACATCGCGGTTGATTGTCAAGGTTACCGTCTGGCCATCGAGCACCTGGTCCGTCGAGAGATCCTTGATTTCGGGTATCTTCTTAAGTTGCTCGAAAAGCTTCGCGGACCACGCGCTCAGTTCGCCTGATTGCCCGCTTTGCAGCGTGTATTGGAACAAGCCCTGCGATTGCCGCCCCCCGACATTGATGTCCTGGGTTGGGGCGAGGACAAGGCTTGCGCCAACAACCTGTTTCAGTTTCGGGCGCAGCCGGTCGACGATCTGCATGGCGCTGATCTTGCGCTCATCGAGCGACTTCAGCGCCGCATAGACAAAGCCCTGGTTCGGCGCGCGCGTGCCGCCTACCGTCGAAACCACCTTCGCCACCGCGGGGTCGCTTGCGACAACGGCCGTGAGTTGCTCCTGCAATTTCTGCATCTGGTCCGGCGAAACGGAGGCGGCGGCCTGCGACTGGCCAATCAGAAAACCCGTGTCCTGGATGGGAAAAAAGCCTTTCGGCAGCGCAAGGAAGAGCAACCCGGTCGCCGCGACCGTTAGGAAGAAGCTCGTCAAAACCCAGCCGGGGTGGCGAAGAGCAACATCGAGCGTGTGCTTGTAGCCATTCACAAGGCCGTCGAAGCCCGCTTCGGTGATACGGTAGAGCCGCCCATGCTGCTCCCGCCGCTTCGGCTTCATGAAGCGGCCCGCGAGCATCGGCGTGAGCGAAAGCGAGACAAGCGCAGAGACCACGATGGCGACGGTCACGGTCATGGCGAACTCATGCAGGAGACGCCCGACAATGCCGCCCATGAAAAGGAACGGGATGAAGACCGCGATCAGGGACAGGCTGATGGAAAGAACGGTGAACCTGATTTCGCTCGATCCTTTGTAGGCTGCCCGAAGCGGCGGCATGCCCTCTTCGATGTGGCGCTCGATGTTCTCCACCTCCACGATGGCGTCGTCGATCACGAAGCCGACGGCGATCGTGAGCCCCATGAGCGACAGATTGTCGAGGCTGTAGCCCAGCGCGTACATCGCCGCGAACGTGCCGACGATCGAGATCGGCACGGCCAACCCCGGAATGATGGTGGAGCGCAGATTGCGCAAGAACACGAACACGACGGCCACCACGAGCGCCATGGTCAGCACGAGCGTGAACTGCACGTCCGCGACCGAAGCGCGAATGGTTGTGGTGCGGTCGATGATCGGCGTGACGTTGATGCTGGGCGGAATGTTGGCGCGCAGCGTCGGCAGCTCTTTCTTGATGCGGTCCACCGTGTCGATGACGTTGGCGCCGGGTTGCTTGAACACCACCAACGCGATGGCGCGCTGCTTTCCGACCCAGCCCGCAAGCGTGGTGTCAGCCGGGCCTTCGACCGCGCGGCCGATGTCCCGGATGCGGATCGGAGCGCCATTCCGATAAGCGATGATGAGGTCGTTATAGGGCGCCGCCGTGGTCAGCTGGTCGTTGGCGTAGATCGAATAACTTTCGGTTTCGCCCCGGATCGTGCCCTTCGGCGCTTCGACGGTGGCGTTGGCGATGACCGATTGCACATCGGAAAGGCTCAAGCCCATTTCGCTGAGCTTGGCAGGGTCGAT
>JBAVVQ010000003.1:0-11046 GCA_049697375.1 Rhodomicrobium sp. | reverse complement strand
CTACAATGGGAAGCCCGCCATTGGCCTCGCGATCAGCATGAAGACGGGAGCCAATCTGCTGGAATTCGGCAAGGCCCTGCGCGCGGAGATGGATAAGGTCATTGCCAGCCTGCCGATTGGCGTCGGCGTCGATCTCGTGGCGGACCAGCCCGTCGTCGTCAGGGACGCTATCGGGCATTTCACGCGATCGCTGTTCGAAGCCGTAGTGATCGTGCTGGCCGTCAGCTTCATTGCCCTTGGCTTTCGCGCCGGACTCATTGTGGCGCTGGCCATCCCGCTGGTGCTGGCGATGACATTTTTGGCCATGTGGCCTCTTGGCATTACGCTTCAGCGCATTTCGCTTGGAGCTCTGATCATCGCACTCGGCCTCCTGGTGGACGATGCCATGATCGCCATCGAGATGATGATCTCCAGGCTTGAGATGGGTGACTCCTTGCGGAAGGCGGCATTGCAGATCTACACCTCGACCGCCTTTCCAAGACTGACCGGGACCCTTGTCATGATCGCGGGCTTCATCCCGGTTGGCCTCAATAGCAGCTCGGCAGGGGAGTACACATTTACCCTCTTCGCCGTTCTTGCCTTGGCGCTGCTGTTCTCCTGGACGGTGGCCGGCATCTTCACGCCGCTTCTCGGCTATAATCTTCTGCCGCCAACGCTCAAGAAGCATGAGAAACCTAACCGCTTTTTCGTCCTTTTCCAAAAGGTTCTGCGCACAGCGATGCGGTTCCGCTGGGTCACCATTGCCGCAACGCTTGCGGTGTTTGGCGCTTCTCTCTATGCGATGAAGTTCGTACCGAACCAGTTCTTTCCGGCTTCTGACCGCCCCGAGATTCTGGTGGACTGGACGCTGCCGCGGAATTCGACGATCGCCGAGACGAAAGCCCAGATGGACCGTTTCGAGAAGACACTCGAGGGCGATCCCGACATTTCCCACTGGAGCTCTTACGTCGGCCAAAGTGCGGTACGTTTTATATTGACGCTCGATGTGCAGCCCCCGAACCTCTATTACGGGCAGACCGTCATCGTGACGAAAGACTTCGAAGCGCGGGAAAGGGTACGGGCCAGGATTACGGAGCGGCTGAAAAAGGATTTCGTAGGCATTGACACCTATGTGAACCTGCTGGCATTGGGACCGCCCGCTGGCCGAGCGGTGCAGTATCGCATCAGCGGCCCGGACACGCAGAAGGTGGGCGCGCTGTCGCAGGAGCTTGCCGGTATCGTTGGCTCCGATCCTGGCTTGAGCTCCCCCGTATTCGACTGGAACGAGCCTGCCCGGGTTGTCAAGGTTGACGTCCTTCAGGACAAGGCGCGCCAGTTGGGGATCAGCTCGGCCGATATCGCGACCGCGCTGAACATCACCGTCGGCGGGGCGGCCATTACCCAGGTGCGCGACTATATCTATCTGATCAATGTGGTGGCGCGCGCGAGTGAGGCAGAACGTGGCGCGCTGGAAACGCTGCAGAACATGCAATTGTTCAGCAAGACTGGGCAACCTGTTCCGCTAGCGGCCATCGCGACATTCCGGTACGAGATGGAGCAGCCCGTGATTTGGCGGCGGAACCGTCTGCCGACGGTCACCGTCAAAGCGGACATTCTTGACGGCAGGCAGCCCGCGACAGTCGTGGGCCAGCTCGAATCCGCCGTTAAGAGTTTCGTCGAGCGCCTGCCTTGGGGCTATCGACTTGCGATCGGCGGCCCGGTCGAAGAAAGCGCGAAGTCACAACGTCCCATCTCCGCTGTGGTGCCGCTGATGCTGCTCATCATGGCCACCATCCTGATGTTCCAGCTGCAGAGTTTCAGCCGGCTCTTCCTGGTCGCTTCGGTGGCGCCACTGGCCGTGATCGGCGTCGCTCTGGCTTTGCTTCTTAGCGGCTCCCCGCTGGGTTTTGTGGCGATCCTCGGCGTCATCGCCCTCATCGGCATCCTGATTCGCAATTCCGTGATCCTTGTGGTTGAGATCGAAACGCTCCGCAAAGAGGGTTTCGGCCCATGGGAGGCCGTTGTGAAGGGCTCGGAGCATCGTTTGCGGCCTATTATGCTCACGGCCTCGGCTGCGAGTCTTGGCCTGATACCGATTGCGCGCGACATATTCTGGGCGCCGATGGCCTTTGCCATGATAGGTGGCATTCTCGTCGGCACAGCACTGACGCTGCTGTTCTTCCCGGCTCTCTATGTGGCCTGCTTCAGGATCAAGGAGCCAAAGGAGGTTAGCGCTCCCCAGGAGATCGAGCATGCCGCTTGAGCTTGAAGGGCGTCGCCCCGGCACTTGCGCTCGATCTCGAAACCCCGCCGGAGGAAGGCGAACCCGCGCGTCAGTGGGGTCCACCCGGCGCATTCAAGTTACTACGAGAATTCCTTGTGCAACGTGTGGTCTGGTAACGAAAGTGGAGATGCTAGCATGGCTGGAACAACGGGTGGTGTGCTGCTAACCGCCGCTGATGCGACCTTGAAGGTGGCGGAAGCCGAGGCAGCGAAAGCAGAGGAGCACACGCGGGCGAAGGCGGCGGCAGAAGCGGAAAAAAAAGCTCTTATCCAGGAGCTTCAGGAACCGCCCAGTCTTTCCCCGGACGAGAAGCTCAAGCGCGTAGCGGCAATTATTGACCGAGCGATCAAGAATGGCCAGAGGGAGGTGCAGGTTTTTCGCTTTCCCCATGAAGTTTGCACGGACCAGGGCCGCGCAATCAATCAAGCAGAGCCAGGCTGGGAGAACACTCTTACCGGGATCCCCAAGGATATGTACCAGTTCTGGTACGATCACTTACGACCGCTCGGCTATAAGGCCCGTTTTCAGATGATCGACTTTCCCGGCGGCATGCCAGGAGACATCGGCATCTTCTTGAGCTGGAAGTAGACCAGCGTTGTCTCGGGGTTCAGGTCCTGCGATTGAAGGTTTGGGTGGATCCTTATGGTTCAAGAAACCGGCCGGAAAAAAATAAACCTGGCGCTTCAGGGCGGCGGAGCTTTCGGCGCCTTCACCTGGGGTGTTCTGGATTACATCCTTGAGGATGGGCGCCTCGATATTGAAGGCGTAACAGGAGCATCCGCCGGCGCCATCAATGCGATAATCCTAAAAGACGGACTGGCCCGGGGAGGGCGCGGCGAGGCGCGCAATCGTCTTGCAGACTTTTGGCGCACGGCAAGCATCAACGGTAGACTGCCGGAGTTACAGCGCAAAGTGATCGATGAGTTGTTCCGGCCTGCCAAAATGTGGCTGGAAGTGGTCTCCAATTTCCAACCAGGACCCCTACCCTTACCGCTTCCCCTTGTTTCGCCCTACGACTTCCAACTGCTCAACATCAATCCATTGAAAGAACTCATCGAGCGGTTTGTGGACTTCGAAGCGGTAAGAAAGTGCCAAGTCCCGAAACTCTTTGTCTCTGCTACCAATGTGGAAACTGGTAAGCTTCACATATTCTCCGAAGACAAGATCACTGCCGAGGCCATTGCCGCATCCGCCTGCCTGCCAAATTTATTCCGCGCGGTTGAGATCGCCGGAGCGCTGTATTGGGACGGGGCCTTTCTGGCTAACCCATCGATCTTTCCGCTTCTCCAGACTACCGCAACCCGAGATATAGTGCTGGTTCAGTTAACTCCCTTCCAACGCCGTGGAGCCCCAGCTTCAGTCGCGCACATACTGCGCCGGTTAATCGAGATAGCATTCAATTCGCCCCTGATGGGCGAGCTGCGCGCGATTGAATTTGTCAATCGCCTGATCGATGGAGGGCGGCTGCCTGAGGGCGTTGAGCCGGACAGGTACAAGCGAGTCAATATGCATCGCGTCGTGCTTGATGCTTTCGACAAAGAACTCGATCCCCTTGGCCCAGCCAATACCGATTACGGTTTCTTTGAGATGTTGCGGGACCTTGGCCGGGAGGCGGCACAGCGTTTTCTGGATGCTCATTTTGAAGACGTCGGGATTCGCGAGACAATGGACTTGGCAAATGAGGTACGGGCAATCACGGGACTAGAGGTTTAGGTGTCACCATGGCGACCCGGCGTGCAAATCCATCATTCGAAATGCGGCCGCGATTGGATCGATCCATAGGTTGGACGCTGAACGTTCGACCAAGGAGAGAATTCCGCTGGCTTTCAATGTGGAAATGGCCAGTCAAGGCGTGCGCCTGTTCGGGCTTGAAGGCGAGATCAAAGCGGCGGATTAAGCCAACGGGACCCATGCAGTCCACGCCGCCGCGTCCTGAACCTGGGAGTACAAGCCATGAAGACATTGGAGCCAGCTGCCGGACAGCGCTCAAAGTATGACATCTTTTTGGAGCGCGCCGAGCAGGTGCCCTCACCGCGAACCATCGCCGTCTATCCGTGCGACGAAACTTCCTTGCGTGCGGCCGTGGAGGCCGCCGAGGCAGGACTCATCGAGCCCGTGCTGGTTGGGCCCGCAGAAAAAATCAGATCAGTTGCCGGGAAGTATCAGCTGAACATCAGCCCCTTTGAGATCGTCAACGCGGATTAGAGCGAGGAGGCGGCGGCGAAGGGCGTGCAGCTGATCAAGGAAGGAAAAGGCGAAGTCTTGATGAAGGGCAGCCTTCATACCGACGAGCTGATGCGAAGCGTCACCTCACCCGCGACCGGCCTTCGGACCAAGCGGCGCATCAGCCATGTGTTCATCATGGACGTGCCGGGCCACGAGGAACCGCTGATCATCACCGATGCCGCGATCAATATTTTCCCGGACCTCGAGGCCAAACGAGACATTATTCAGAACGCCATAGACCTTTGCACGGAGTTCATGCCGTCGCCTCCCCGGGTTGCGATCCTCTCGGCGGTCGAGACGGTGACGACGAAAATTCCCTCGACCATCGATGCGGCAGCGCTGTGCAAAATGGCGGAGCGGGGCCAGATCACCGGCGGCATCGTCGATGGGCCGCTGGCTTTCGACAACGCCGTCGACCCCGAAGCCGCAAGGATCAAGGGCATCAAATCCGAAGTGGCTGGACGGGCGCAAGTCCTGGTCGTGCCGGATCTCGAGGCAGGAAACATGCTGGCGAAGAACCTCACCTTCCTGTTGAAAGCCGATGCCGCCGGGCTCGTTCTGGGCGCCCGGGTTCCGATTGTGCTGACATCCCGTGCCGACTCCCTCAGGGCGAGAATGGCGTCGTGCGCAGCCGCGGCTCTGTACGCCGATTCCCGCCGGCGGCACACGCATATGCCGGAGGCTTGAGCACCATGGACACCATCCTTGTTGCGAATGCCGGCTCTTCAAGCGTCAAGTTTCAGGTGTTCGAAATCGAGCAAGGCCAGCGGCTGAGACGGCAGCTCAAAGGCCAGGTCGACGGGATCGGTACGAGGCCACATTTGCGCGCCACCGCCGCGGATGGGAGGATGCTGGCCGATCGGACCTATTCCAACGACGCCGTGCCGGACGTGCCGGCCGCTCTTCAGGCAGCGGGGGCATGGCTGCGCGATGAGCTTCGCATCAATCCGATCGCGGTGGGCCATCGCGTGGTCCATGGCGGGCCGGACTACAGCCAGCCGGTTTTTGTGGACACAAACGTGCTCCAGCGGCTTGAGGCTTTCATCTCACTAGCGCCGCTGCACCAGCCATACAATCTTGCTCCCATCCGGTCCCTTCTTGAGAACCGGCCGGATTTACCGCAGATCGCCTGCTTCGATACGGCTTTCCATCGCGGCCATGGTCCCCTCGCTGACCATTATGCCATACCGCTCAATCTCTATGATGAAGGCGTCCGGCGCTATGGCTTCCACGGCCTTTCCTACGAATACGTCGCAAGCAAGTTGTGTGCAACCGCGCCCGAGATCGCGAACGGAAGAGTGATCGTTGCCCATTTGGGGAGCGGCGCCTCTATGTGCGCCCTGGCCGGTGGCAAGAGCGTCGAAAGCACAATGGGCTTCACCGCTCTCGATGGCTTGCCTATGGGCACCCGCTGCGGGCAGCTCGATCCCGGCGCCGTTCTCTACATGCTTGCCGAGAAGCGCATGAGCCCCGCCGTGGTCCAGGATTTCCTTTATCGCGACTGCGGCTTGAAGGGCCTGTCGGGCATCAGCAATGACATGCGCGAGCTCGAGGCAAGCAATGATCCGAGGGCCGGCTTCGCGATCGACTACTTCGTCTACCGCATCGGGCTCTTTGCCGGCATGCTTGCGGCGTCCCTGGGTGGACTCGACGCCTTCGTCTTCACCGCGGGCATCGGCGAGAATTCGGTATCAGTCCGGGACCGGGTCTGCTCGAAGCTCACCTGGCTCGGAGCGGTGTTGGACCAGGAAGCGAATCGCGCCAACGCCCAGGTGATCTCGGCCTCCTCCAGCGGCTTCCCGGTCTACGTGTTGCCCACCGATGAGGAGCTGATGATCGCCCAAC
Source organism: Rhodomicrobium sp. (assembly GCA_049697375.1). Classification (GTDB taxonomy): domain Bacteria; phylum Pseudomonadota; class Alphaproteobacteria; order Rhizobiales; family Rhodomicrobiaceae; genus Rhodomicrobium. The sequence goes on along the minus strand of JBAVVQ010000003.1, from coordinate 4,712 downwards.
ACACGCTTGCTGCTCTTACGCAGGCGCCAGCGCAAGGCTCGCCGGCCGTGGCCCGAAAACTGAGATGATTGGGGTTGCTGCATGACGAGAGTCAGTCTTTCCCGCATCGCGCAGACCTGGGGCAAGCTCAATTTTGTGGTCCAGCCGATTGCATTGCCCCGAAGTTGCCTTGTGCAAGCGGGCGGTCGGCGCTCCCAGGGAACGATTCCTGATCACCATGAAAATCTCGGTCTGGCCCTTCATCCGACTGGCGCGGCTTGCTGAGCCGCTGATGCCGGATGAAGGCTCGCCGACGCTTTATGTCTTATATCGGCGCCGCTACCGCATCAGCGATTAGCCCGTCAGACTCGGACATACCAAATGGGCGATGTATTCGCCTCCGCTTCAATATACAGCTTTCAATATAATTGACGTGGGTTGGGATGAATAAGCGAAAGAAAAGGGACAAGGGATGGACGTAGGTAAGCCAAAGGGGTTCGCTGCGATCGAAGATACTCTCGCTTTCATTGCGTTGTGGATTGTTGCGCTTCTGGCGACGGGTATAGCTTTTCACGTCGTCGACCCGGCCTCAGGCGGTGGAATAATCGTAGCGCTTGTCGCAGCGGCAGGCATTGCGAAGATCGTGAAGTCAAGGCGCCGCGGAAGCGGGGAATGATGGCGGGGCGCGGCAGCCTGAATCTCGAGCACGACCCGGCCAACCACAATTATGCTCGCCTGCAGTAAAGCGTGGTGGATCCCAGTTGTTCCTTTGTTCGGCCGTGGTCATTGCTTCGTCCCCCGCCGCAATGCCTGCGATCCGGCATTTTGCGGCGGAATGACCGGTTGGGGTCAACGAGTGGGCTCGACAAGTATCTAACTCGCCGGATGATCCTCGCCAATCTCGGCGAGGTATGCGCCCACGGTGATGAGTCCGGTTGTGGATGTTCAGCCGCCCAGTTCTGCTCAAAACGAGTATTTCGGGTCTCGACCCGGAACGGCAACGTTTCTACAATCCTGCGGCCTCTGCCATTTTCAACGACATCCAAAGCCGGCGTTAGGCTAAACCCGTAACATGTTGAACTGGCGTCAACTTTCAGGCAAACCTCTCGTATGGATAGCGACAATCATCTTGTGTGCAGTGACACACTCGCCGACAACCGGCTAAAACAGGAGCAAGAAATGCATAAGAAGATAGGGACAAGTTCCGAGCCGTCCTGGCTCGATCCACGCAATGACCGTAAAACGCCGTTCACGGATGCTGAGCTGGAAACCCTGGCTGATGATTTCATCGCCACTATCGCAGATACCCCAGCTTGGCAGAATCTCGTCGCCGAAGTTGGCGAGCGGCAAGCCAGAGAAGTGGCGAAAAAGCGATTGGCAGCTCAAGACGCAAACAGCCTTCTCAATTGGCGACCCGACGGATCTTTACACTGATTGGTGACGAGCGCCATAGGTGGATTTAGGGGACAGCTCATGGCGTCGGTCAAAGCACATGTTTGGACGTTTCGATCACAATTTCGGGCCGGCGCATTTGGTTGGCGATCGGATCTGCCGATCAAGCGTATCAAAGAGGCTGTAACGGAGATCAAGAAAGCGGCTCGCAAAGACAAGGTCCTGGGTGCCGAAGGTGCGGTGATCTTTCTTGAGAAAGTGTCAGGCGCCCTTGCGCACGTTGACAGCTCGTCCGGCGCCATTGGCACGGCGGTTAATCGGGCAATCGACACGCTGGTGCCGATCGTTTCGCAAGCCCCGGCAAGCGACGACTTGACAGACAAGTGGCTCGAGCGTCTATGGCGTGCCATCGAGGATGATGAGATCCCCTATATCGAGTTGCTCCCCGATCATTGGGGCGAATTGTGCGTGACGCCGGAGCGCGCGTCGCTGTGGGCGGATCGCTTTATAGAGGGCGTGCGATCGACGTGGAGCCCGAACTTTCCGCGTGGAGGGTTCTTCAAGGGCACCGCCGCTTGCCTGAGCGCATTGTTTTCTGCTGGACGGCATGAGGACCTCCTCGATCTGTTAGACCTCGCGCCTCAAAAATTTTGGCATGATCGCCGTTGGGGCGTGCAAGCACTGATCGCGCAAGGGCAAACCGCCGCAGCGATCCGATACGCAGAGGACACGCGCGGCCTTAATCAATCCGACAGCCGGATCTCGAGGGCGTGCGAGGAAATCTTACTGTCCGAAGGTCTATGGCGCGAGGCTTATGATCGATACGCATTAGAGGCAAATCGCCATAGCACGTACCTGGCCACATTCCAAGCGATGACAAGCAAGTATCCGCAGATCGAGCCCAAGACGGTACTTGGCGACCTCGTCAGGAGAACTTCCGGCGATGAGGGCAAATGGTTCGCCGCTGCGAAATCAGCAGGACTTCTTACCGAAGCCACTGAGCTTGCGCAGACGAACCCTTGCGATCCAAAAACACTAACGCGCGCCACGCGAGACTTCGCAGCCAGCAACCCGGAATTTGCCCGCGCGGTTGGCCTGGCGGCATTGAAATGGCTACTATGCGGCTATGGCTACGATGTTACGACGCAGGATGTCGTTGACGCATTGGACCATACCTTGGAGGCAGCGCGGAACAATGGCAGCGAGGCGGACACGTTGTCCACAATCCGACGGCTTTGCGACCAATACCGAGGCGCAGATCGCACCACTGTTGCACTGCTGCGCCGAAAACTCGACGAGTTGACCAAATCTCTTGCGTCTTGAATCGGCTCCCGAGGAAAGTGAGAGTCTCGCCGGGGCTGGCAACTTTGAAGTTCGAGAAATTCGTACTTCAGGCCGATTGCCGGAGTCGAATGCATCTTCGCTAACCGACGCAATCGGGGTTATAGCTGACATAGACTGCCGGGATGCAGCAGCTGAAGCTTAGAGTCAGTAGGCATCCCCCGGTTTAGGTGAGACCGTACCGGCGATGCCTCGAGGCTCCGCGGGAAAGAATGCTGAAATGGATAGAGCGGAATTCAACGCCCTGCATATGCCTGCGCTAGAACAAAACGAGGTACGGCACAATTTGCTGCTGGGGCTAATGTCTCAGGTTTCACCCGGCCCGGCCGCCCACGAAATGCGCCGTTGGACGCTCGGGGGTGCCGGCGCCTGCGCGATTCAGACGAGCGCCAATCGCGGCGTCATTTTGGGGGACCTGGAGCAGGCCCAATGCCGTGTGCTCGCCGAGGAGGTGTATGGCAGCGTGTTTGCGGGAGCCATCGGCCCGGAGAACACCGCGCCTTGGTTTGTCGAGCGCGCGATTGAGCTTGGTCTGTCCTTTGGCAGTGCGCTACCGCAGATGATCCACGAGTTGCGGGAACCTCCAGTCTATCCTGGCGCCCCAGGCAAGGGACGCCGCGCCACGGCTGACGATTTGGGCTTAGTTTTCGAATGGATGGCCGCGTTTCACGCCGAGGCGGTGCCGGACGACCCGCCTGTGACATGGGAAGAGGTTGCAAGGAAATTAAAAGAGAGGGTTGTGCTGTTCTGGGAGGTTAGCGGCGAACCGGTTTCCCTGGCGGGGCTCGCCCGTTCAACCCGGAATGCCGCCGCCATTGAACCCGTGTACACACCGCCAGAGTCCCGGGCGCGCGGTTATGCCGGATCGGTGACGGCGGCCCTGGCGGAATTCATTTTCGCGTCCGGCAAGAAGGCGGCTTGCTTGTACACCAATCTGCTCAATCCCTATTCCAATCGTTGCTATGCAAAAATCGGCTTCAGGCCGGTATGCAAGTCCTGGCACTATCACAGGATCGGATCGCGAGAAGGGGAGATGCAGTCCGGCAGCATGACGACCTGAAAAATTCGCAATGACTTTGGGCGCGCCTGTGGCGGCGGAAGTTAAAGGCCCGAAAGCGGCCAGTCGGGTTATCGACCGGACTTTCTCCTGTTGAGGGATGAGCGGGAGTGGGACGACCCCTCGCGTGCGGCTATTTTGCAGTTGTTGCATCGCCAATTTCTTCGGCCTTGGCCTATAGCTAGTTAGTGCTATGCTGGCATTACTTAAGCAAGGCCGTTTAAGGCGGTTTTAGACAAATATAAGTGGCTATATGGTAGGCCGATGGCGAGGTGCGTGTCTTCAATATTGCGGCGCATGGCGATGTTATTGTTAGATACCCGTTTGGTTGCACACTTTCGCTATAAGTATATTCCGAAGCTATCCCCGTATGAAACAATCATCGAGCATGCCTGTTCATCTTCTTGAGGAACGGAAACAGCGAATACGCACTGACCGACAATAACTAAAATTGCCGATAAGCGCGGCATGAGAAAGCCCGGTCGTAACATGCATCTTCAAGGAGCGCGCGTCCTCATTGTCGAGGATGACTTCGTGGTCGCGATGGCGGCTAACGAGATGGTGGGGTGGCTTGGTGGGATTGTTGCAGGAACAGCCCGCTCAGTTGCCGCCGCCAAAGAGAAAATCCGGCAGCCAGGGCTCGATTGCGTGATGCTTGATGTCAACCTCAACGGTGACCTGTCCCTTGGCATCGCAGCCGAACTGCAAGAGCGTGGAATTCCCTTCGTTTTCTGCACCGCCTACAGCCATGCATTTGACGGGTTTGAACACGTCCCACGCGTTGTGAAACCCTACTGCGAGCATGATTTGGTCGCGGCGTTCAACGCAGTGCCCGTACGGATCTAAGCATTTGAATGCGTGCCCCCGTAGGGTCCACGGGATTTCCGCAACTGGATGTCAAGCCGCCGCAACTTTTTCTGGGCAGAATGTCTCAAATCGACCC
>JBAVVQ010000002.1:0-2130 GCA_049697375.1 Rhodomicrobium sp. | reverse complement strand
GTTCCCGCGGCTTCTCCTGCCTCGATCATGGAAAGCCTCCAGCTTACTCCGACTATCAGGATGATACGCCTTTCATCCACAACGGGTTCACCGGCATCATCCTGCATCCCCATCGCCTCCTGTCGATAGTTTAACATGCAGCGGAACCTGGGGCCGAAACCTCCCGATGGGATGGGAGCTGCGACAGCAGGACAAAGACTGCCGGCATCGTGGCAGATAAGGGGAACCAGCCTTTCAAAGGAAAGCGTTCCCCGGCGCTTGCGCCTTGCGATCGGTGAGAGTTTCGAACCTTTCACGCGCTTGCAGGGTTGAGAGGCGCTACCAACGCCTGAAATCAAAAATGCAGAGAACGCGTGGACAAGAAAGGCAAACCGATCCTTTGGATAGTGACCACGAATAGACAGACGGCCCAAACCGCGGTAGCCAAAAAAGATGTGGCGTCACCTGAGAGGGAAAAACCATGAAGCCGACCGCGATTTATGCTCGGTTCTCGTCCGACCTGCAGCGGGATAAGAGCATTGCCGATCAATTTGCGCTTTGTCGGGAATACCTTACGCGCCACAACCTTGAATTGGTTGCCGAATATAGCGACGCCGCCAAGACAGGCGCGTCAATCATCGGCAGGAACGGCCTGCTGACGCTTATGGCCGACGCTCAAGCGGGCCGCTTTAGCGTTCTTGTCACGGAGAGCCTTGATCGTTTGAGCCGCGATCAGGAAGACCTAGCCGGCATCTTCAAAAGACTTTCATTCTGCGGAGTGGAACTCGTTGGCGTGAACGGCGGCCGGGCTGACACCGTTCAAATCGGCGTTCGAGGAATGTTGGGCGCTCTTTATCTTCAAGACCTTGCGGATAAGACAAGACGCGGCCTCGCGGGAAAAATCGCGGAAGGCAAGAGCGCAGGCGGCAAAGCCTACGGTTATCGCCCTGTCAAAGGGGAGCCTGGCGATCTCGAAATCGTTCCAGAAGAGGCGGAGGTCGTCCGGCGCATCTATCAGGAATATGCGTCTGGAAAGTCGCCTCGCCACATCGCTCGGGATCTCAATCGAGACAATGTCCCCGCTCCAAGGGGAGCGGCATGGGCGGCCAACACATTAAATGGGACGAGGAACAAGGGAACCGGGATGCTGCGCGTCCCGATCTATCGAGGGGTGATCGTCTGGAACAAAGTTCGTTATGTCCGCGACCCCGCGACCGGACGGCGCGTCACAAGACCCAATCCTCAAAGCGAATGGAAAACATCGGACGCCCCTCATCTTCGCATCGTTGATGATGAACTTTGGTTCAAGGTTCAGGATCGGCTTGGCGTTCATGGCGACTCGGGAGGCCGAAAACACCGCGTCGCCAAGCGCCGTCTTCTCTCCGGTCTTCTCAAATGTGGCGTGTGCGGATCGGGGATGACCGTCAATGGCGGGGGAGATGGGCGATCACGCATCTTGTGTTCAAGGCACAGAGAAAGCGCAAGCTGCGCCCATAAGCGGTCCTACTACCTCGACACGGTGGAAGCCATTGTGGTCGGAGTCTTGCGCAAGGCTCTGGCGGAGCCGAACCTCATTCACACGTTTGTTGAAACATATGTTGCTGAGCGCCGGAAGCTTAGCGTCGATATCGCCAAACAGCACAGCCGTGCGGAGACCGAACTGGCAAAAGCGAAAGCGGCATTGAATCGCGGGATCGACGCCCTCATCGCCGGTCGCATAACAAACGAGGAATGGGCGAACAGACGGCCAGAACTCGACGCTCGGGTTAGCCAAGCTGAAAGGGAGCTTGCCTTGTGCAAGACCCCAGCAAAAGTCGACCTGCATCCTGGCGCGCTAAAGAAGTACCGAGACGCGGTCGATAGCCTGCATGACCTACTTGGCAAAGAGAGCGTCGCCGGGCACGAACACCTCATCGATGCCTTTCAGGATTTGGTGCATTCGGTGATTGTTCACCCGACACCAAAAGGCTCGCCGGTGTGCGTCGAGATTTTTGGTCAACTCTCAGCGCTTACCGGCGAGCCAATATGTAAAATGGCGGTTGCGGGGGCCCGAAGCAAACATAGTTGCGCCTCTATAACCCCCGCGCTCAACCCCATCATAGACGTAGGCTCATGGGATTATGCTGCCGGCAGTCGAGCAATCCCTATTCC
>JBAVVQ010000001.1:0-4338 GCA_049697375.1 Rhodomicrobium sp. | reverse complement strand
CTATAAGTCGTTGATGTGTAAAAAGAATTCATACCCACGCTGCTTCGCGATGATGGTTAATGCGCGCGGCGCACACATCGTTAAGAATGCCTTCTTAAGTTGACGAGCTCTGGCCAGCCTTCGCAGTTCGCCGGACATCGCAAATCATCGCGCGAAGCAGGCGCGGAAGCGGAAAGAGATCCCCGGCCCGCCCTGGGTTCGCCAGCGGCCGCCCCTGTGTTCTTCAGGCTCGGCAGCGGAATTTTCAGTTCAAAGCCTTGCGATGCCAATATGCGAAGGAGGCCGCCCACCGACAAAATGGCCCCGTGCATTCGCTCACGATGTAGCGCGCTCTTCTCCCGGGTGACGCCCCGCGCGCTGGGGAAGGATGGCAACGCACACTATGATAAGGCCGGCAAGGACGGCCGAGGCATAATACCGGCTGATATGCATGCCGCCGGCGCCGATCGGTTTATCAAGAAAATCACCGAGTGTGGCGCCAAGCGGCCGAGTCAACACAAAGGCAGCCCAGAACAGCAAGACCGGGGAAATTTTTGTCCGATAGTAGGCCGCAGCCACCAGCGCGAGTGCCGCGCCGAAGACGACAGCCCCCCACTCATAGCCAAGCCCGAACCCGCCCCGGTCGGTGGCTGCGACCCAATCGCCGAGCGCCGTGCCGAGCGTCTGCGAGAACATGATGGTGGTCCAATAGAACGCTTCCACCCTTGGGTTCGTGATGGTCTGGACAGACACCGAGCCCTCGGACCAGTACCAGATCGCGATACTTAAGAGCAGGAGGAGAAACAGGCTGGTTGCTCCGCCCGCATAGCCGATGCCCAGCGAGCGGTCGAAAAAATCGGCGAGCGCCGTTCCAAGCGTTGTAGTGGCGACGATCGCCGTCCAATAGAGGTAGGGATGAAAAGCTTTGCTATAGGCCTGCGCCCAGACGGCGACCGCGAAGATGGCAGCGAAGATGCCGACGCCTGCCGCATAGCCGAGGTTCATGCTCATCGTCACCGCGTCGCCACCCGTCTCGCCGAGCGTCGTGCAAAGGATCTTGACGATCCAGAACCATAGCGTGACTTCGGGCACCTTGCTGAGCGCCTGATCTCGCTCGATCTGTGCTGTGTGGAAAGCCAATTTCTCGCAGTTCCCGTAATGCTGTAACACGACCTTACCGCGCCGCCACCTTAGATTGTATCCCAGTTCGATTCTAGTCTTTCGGATTCGGCCCTTCCGCCTTGTTTTCAAGCACCTTTCCGGTCATTGCGTCCACCCCAACTTCGCGCCACTGCTTTCCCTTGCGAAGGTCGAAGGAATAGCGAAGGCCGCTGCTGCCGCCCTCATGCTCCAGTTCCTCTTTCATTATTTTGCCGGGATAGGCTTGAAGCGCGATCTGGCGAGCTTGGCTCATGCTTAATTTCGCTTTCTGAGCAGGCGCCTTCGCGGCGGCCAAGGCAGGCGCAGCGCTGAATGCTATGCTCGTGATGGCGGCAATCGCAAGGCGAATTGCGGTTTGTTGGAACATCTGTAGGTCCTTGTCGATCAAATCGTTAAAACAGAAGTCCCAGCCAATGATCCAGGCTCCGCCAAAATTCACCTGCCGAGCGGCCGATGGCGGGATTTGCGGTCAAAACAAACTGAGCTGAGCGCCTCCCGGCTTGCGGAAAAGATCGCGGCGCAGACTGAGATGTCTCTGATTGAGGCCATATCGCTTGAGCGCCAACTGGAAGCGCGCCGCGATCTGATCCGCATAGTGCCCAGTTCCGCGCTGACGCTCTCCAAAGCCGGAAACGTAATCCTTGCCCCCGCGCATTGAGCGCACAAGCGACATGATATGCTTGGCGCGGCCCGAAAACTCGGCGGCGAGCCATTCCTGAAAGAGCGGGCTGATTTCCAAGGGCAGCCGCAGAAGCACATAAGCGGCTTCGGTCGCGCCCGCGGCGGCGGCGGCTTGAAGGATGCGCTCCAACTCGCTGTCGTTCAGCGCCGGGATCAGAGGAGCGGCCATGACGGCGACGGGAACGCCCGCCGCCGAAAGCCGCCGGATCGCCTCGATGCACTTCGCAGGCGTCGAGGCGCGCGGCTCCATTTTGCGCGCCAGCCTATGATCGAGCGTCGTGACCGAGATCGCCACCCTTGTCAGACCCCGGCTGGCGAGCCGCGACAGAATATCGATATCGCGAAGCACAAGCGCCGATTTCGTGACGATCGCGACGGGGTGGTTGAAGCGGTCCAGCGCTTCCAACACGCCGCGCGTTATTTTTCGCTCGCGCTCGATAGGCTGGTAGCCGTCGGTGTTGCTGCCGATCATGATAGTCGCGGGCGAATAACCGGGCTTCGACAATTCCCGCTCCAAAGCCTCGACGGCATTCACCTTCGCCGTGAGCTTCGTCTCGAAATCGAGTCCCGCCGAATAACCCCAATCGGCGTGGCTCGGGCGCGCATAGCAGTAGACGCAGCCGTGCTCGCATCCGCGATAGGGGTTGATCGAGCGGTCGAAGGCGATGTCGGGCGAGTCGTTCGTCGCGATGATCGTCTTGGCGACTTCCTCGCGCACCTCCGTCTTGAAGGGCTCAAGGTGCTCCAGGCTGCCCCAGCCATCGTCAAAATATTCGCGGCGCTCGGGCTCGAAACGGCCGGTTGCGTTGGAAACCGCGCCACGCCCCCGGCGGCGATCATCGGCGACATGTTCGTCCTTGCTTGCGCGTCTCGCTTCTTTCCATGCCATCGCCGGACTTTAGCGCGCAAATGAGAACATATAAAGAACATTTTGTGCTTTTCAGTCCGCGCCGATTGGGCTAGTACAGGACTTCCCGCAGGGCGTACTTGGACAAGCCTATGATTTCGGTGATCATCCCAACCCTGAACGCAGGCCAGCGCCTCCCCCCGACGTTCCTGTCGATCTTCGACGCGGCGATGGATGGAGTCGTGAGCGAGGTCATCGTCAGCGACGGCGGTTCGGAAGACACGACGCTCAAGATCGCCAGGGACGCTGGCGCCACCGTGATCGTTGGCGAGCGCGGGCGCGGCCAGCAATTGCGGGCTGGCGCCGGGGCGGCGCGAAAGCCTTGGCTCCTTTTCCTTCATGCCGACACCGCGCTGGAAAGGGGATGGGCCGAGGAAGCAGAGACATTCATGAAGGGAGGCGGGGACTCCGCCGCCGCGTTTCGTTTTCGCGTTGCGGACAGCGGGTTTCAGCCTCGCCTTCTCGAATCCGCCGTCGCTCTTCGCTGCAGGTTTTTCGCGCTGCCCTATGGCGACCAGGGCCTTCTCATTTCACGCAAGCTATACGACGCCGTTGGCGGCTTCGCGCCGATCCCGCTGATGGAGGACGTGGAATTCGTGCGCAGGCTCGGGCGGCGGCGTATCGCAATGCTGAAGACGGCTGCGGTGACAAGCGCGGAACGCTTCCGCCGCGATGGCTACGTCCGGCGATCGCTGAGCAATCTGTCCTGCCTTATGAGTTACTACCGGGGCGTTCCGCCCGAGCGCCTCGCGGAACGCTATGGCTGAGCGTTTGAAGCTGTCACGATCCCGGATAAGGCGTCGCCTTTCCGGAATGACGTCCGTTGCGGCATGACCGCAAGCCTGAAGGGCGAGCGGCGGCTTCGGATGCACGAGCCGCCGGTTCTCGCAGTCATGACGAAGGCTCCCGTGTGCGGCGCGGTCAACACACGGCTTGCAAGCGAAATCGGACCGGTCGCCGCCACCGCGCTGGCGCGGACATTGACTGTGAGCCTTCTGCGGGAAGTGGCGCGAGATCCCCGCTTTCGAACGGTCCTGGCGATATCGCCCGATGAAGCTGTTTTTGCCCCGTTCGCGGGATGGCGGGTCAGTCAACGAGGAACGCCCAGGCGGCCAAAGGTTTGTCGTTCCGGCCAAGCGAAGCGCGAGCCGGGATCGCCGAAGGGCCTGCGTTTCAAGGCGTTACGATCCCGGATAAGGCTGCGCCTTTCCGGGATGACGGCCACGGATGTGGAGCGCGGGCTCTTCCCCCAAGGCCGAGGCGGCCTCGGGCAACGCATGCAGCGCATTTTCGACCGATGCGGCCGCGGGCCTCTCATCATCGTCGGGACCGACATCCCGTTCATAACACGCGAGATCATCGCGAAAGCCTTCCGCGAGCTTCGCCGCGCCGACGCCGTCTTCGGGCGCGCGGAGGATGGCGGCTACTGGCTTGTGGGCCTCAATCGCAGACCAAGGCGCCTTGCCCCGTTCGAGAATGTCCGCTGGTCCTCTTGCTTCGCACTCGCCGACACGCTGAAGAACCTTCGCGCTCGCCGCATCGCTTTCGCCGAAACCCTTTTCGATATCGATACGGAGACCGATTACCGGCGCTATTTGGGGAGCCAACAC